>PCXC01000036.1 GCA_002796345.1 Deltaproteobacteria bacterium CG11_big_fil_rev_8_21_14_0_20_42_23
AACGATAGTTGTTTGTAGTAGGTTCCCATGGCAACACCTTATCCATAAAGTGTTGCACTTCGTTTGTGAATTTAGGGGATCCACAATTCTCATTCAACTTTTAATCGTGATAATCCACTTTATCAAATGGCATAATAACGCTTGAACAAATATTACCTAAGTGAGCCGTGACGCGCTTTAGAAATCTAAACTCTAAAGCGATTGCAACAGCTTGGCCACCTTGGTTTCCACTTGCAAGATCCCAAACAATACGATCGCATTCTTTTTCTTGCGTGTAGATTTCTTGGCGTACTTTTTTAGCCAGTGCTTTGTCACTGTTGTCAAAAGTTTGTTGTGTTTCATCAAACCATCTCATTAAATTTTCCTGCATCGTTTTAAGAGAACTTTTCAGTGGGTCATCACTTAAATGAGGGTAGCGTTGCCATACCTCGAAAATATTTTTGCCATAATCACCAATGCGCTCTGCGTCTTTAATAAGACTTATCAGCAGTAAGCAGGGAAGAATGTCTTCATCACCATGAAGCGAAATATGAGTGATAATATCGCGACGTATTTCTTGGTGAAGTTTGTTAATTTTTGCATCTTCGGTTTTAAGTTGTTTTCCAAGTTCTTCTGCATTGCTTGGAGATTCGAAGATAGCTTGGGTTGAGCTATAGATAATGCCCTTTCCGATTTTCAACATTTCATCGAAACGCTTAAAAATATGATTTACATTTGAGTCTTCTTGCCAAAATTGAATAAGTTCGTTGAGTACCATATGCTTTCCTTTCCAACAGAGAATTATAATTGTTCAAATAACCACATTCCAAGAAATGGGATGATAAAAAATACAGTAGCAATATAAATCAGCGCAAGTTTTTTGTTTTTAACTGTTATGCGTGCGAGCCATTTTGCGCAAGCAATGGGAATGTTTCGCATTTTTTCAATCGGATAGAAAAGAGCAAAGCCTGAGAGATTGAAGAGTAAGTGTACAAGCGCAATGGTAAGTCCAGCTTGGTTCCCAGCCATGGAAGCCAAGAGCGCTGTGACGGTTGTGCCAATGTTCGCTCCAACAGTGAGGGGAAAGGCTTGTTCAAGTGTCATAATATTTGCGCCAAGCAAAGGTACAAGCAGCGAAGTGGTGATTGAACTTGATTGTACTAAAACGGTGATGAGGATTCCGATGGCGATGATCACATAAGCATTTGCCGAGAATACTTTTCTAATATTTTCTTCAATGTTTGAAGCTGTTACGCGTCGCATGAATTTTACAATATACGTAAGGGCAAAGAAAATAAGGGCAAAGCCTAAAATAATTCCCAAAATACCAGCGCCTTCTTTTGACATTCCCCAGTGGTGTTCGAAAAAATTGATGATTATTTTTTCAACTGGCTTGATGAAAACTTTGACAGGACTTGTAAACGTTGAAGATTCCGCGCCATAAAAAATATTGGAAAGAAAGTTCGCAGTTTTTTCCAAAGAGCCTGTCATCAACTCGAAGGGAAGCAGAATGCAAACAGTTAAAATATTGAAGCAGTCATGTACAACAGAACCAGCGTAAGCTCGCTCAAACTCATCGTTTCGTGTGATATGGCCGATGGAAACGATGGTGTTGGTAATAGTGGTTCCAATGTTGGCTCCCATCACCATGGGGATCGCAGCCGTTATTTCCAAACCACCAGCTGACACAAGCGCAACGATCATGGAAGTGGTTGCTGACGAACTTTGAATGAGAGAGGTAACCAACAAACCAATCATCAAGCCTGAAAAAGGATTTGCAGTTGCCTTAAAGAGAGATTCTGCAACCCCTTTTCCGAGCAGCTTAAAAGAATCGCCTAACAACGAAATGGCGAGTAAAAAGAGGTACATGAGGAAAAGAAAAATAAGCACGTTGATGCTGATGCCAAGCACTTTCCCCAGCAGGTTAGAATTTTCTTTGGACATATGTTCTCCTTCGCTAAAGGGTTACTCCGATAAGTTCTTTGTATTGCAAAAGGGCATAACGATCTGTCATGCCTGCAATGTAGTCGCAAACGGAACGTTCTCGTTTTCCTTCTGCTTTAATTTTTTCGCATAAACTTTTTGGCAAAAGTTCAATGTTATTGAGATATACTTCGTAAAGACCTGATATAACTGCATCAGAGCGCTTTGCCATTTTCTCAATGTCTGGGTGACGGTAAAAATGTGCATACAAAAATTGAAGCAGTTCAGTATTTCTTTTTTCTTGCTTTGGACTAAAGCGAATACAATTTTTTCCTCGTTCACGAACGTCATTTACAGTTTTAATTTTATATTCATGTATTCTGCGAAGAGCTTCTTCTTGAAGATCCAAAATAAGAAGCGTGATAAGGCGTCGAATGGTTTGGTATTTGAGCAGTTTTGGTTTTGCGTTCGGATATTTTTCTTTTACGGCGTTGAAATTGTCTTTCCACAAACTGACTTCTTCCAATTGATCGAAGCTTATTTTTTGCGATTGTAATCCATCGTCAAGATCGTGGTTCATGTAGGCAATTTGATCTGCACAGTCTACTACTTGCGCTTCTAAATTTGGATAGCCATCGTCGGAAAAATCTGAAAGGTTTGGCTTGTTGTATTCGCCACTGTGTTTTGCAACACCTTCGCGTACTTCGTAACAAAGATTGAGCCCATCAAATTCTGGATAGCGACGTTCTAGTTTGGTGATGATGCGATAACTTTGATGGTTGTGTTCGTAGCCACCGTGCGATTTCATAAGCGCATCAAGGGTTTCCTCGCCGCGGTGGCCAAATGGGGTGTGGCCAAGATCGTGCGCCAAGGCTATGGCTTCGGCCAAATCTTCGTTAAGGCCAAGCGTTCTGGCAATGGTTCTTGAAATCTGCGCTACTTCAAGCGTGTGGGTGAGGCGAGTTCGGTAGTGATCACCTTCATCGTTGGCAAAAACTTGGGTTTTGTACTCAAGCCTTCTGAAGGCTTCGCAGTGAATAATGCGATCTCGGTCGCGCTGAAAATGGCTGCGAAAACTTGGGGGCTCTTCTTCAAAAATTCTTCCCTTGGTCTCGGATGCCTTTACGGCATAGCTCTGCAGGAATTTTTTTTCGCGGGCTTCGTATTCTGATGCTGATAACATGCAGCGCAGATACTCCACTTAACTGTGCTTGACAAGGTGGAAGTCAGCTCGAAAGGCAATTGTCACAGAAATGTAACAATGGAAATGAGAGAGCAAAAACTCCTCGTTAACGATGTTCTGGAGTAAAAGTTTGAGAGATGGGGAGAAGTGAATCTACCAATGAAATGATTAAAGTCTTCGGAATAAAAATGGCCTTTACTTTTGTTTGCGCGATGCAGCTTGAGCAGAGCGGCGTATCTGAGAGCAGGTGCCAGAGGCCAATAAGGTGCTTTTGCGGGATGAGAAGTTTTTTTGCAGGCATGAGCTCGCCCTGTGTTTTTTCAATTTTCAGCGTTCCTTCCTCCAAGATAAAGCAGCCTGATGCAAAGTGACCCTCATAAAAAAGCACGTGTTTTGGCCGAAATAAAATCGTCTCTCCCTTTTCTTTAAGCTCTGAAATTCGCTCTGTAAGGGCTTTAGCGGGAGAGTCTTGTCTATTTTGCTGCTTGCAGCAGAGCAGCTCACATTTGTTTTTGGCATGGAATCTCATTGTCCTCCAATTAAATTCTGGCGTCGTGTAAGAAAATGAGCCAGAACAGATGAAAAAATGATCTGAATCATGTTTTGTGATGAGCTTGACAGCACAAGCAAAATTTGGTGTAGGGCAGGAGCTTTTCCGTTTAGGAGCTATTGCTCAGAAGGTAAAAGAACTTGAGGAAGATGAAGAAAATTTTTCCAAAATGTGAAAACTGTGAAACTCGTGAAAAAAGTGTGTTTTGTAGTTTGGAGAAAAAGCACTTAGAACAATTTGATGATGCAAAAACATCAAACACCTATAAGGCGCATCAAACAATTTTTTACGAGGGCAACAATGCATTCGGTTTGTATTGCATCAATGAAGGAAAGGTAAAGCTCTTCAAAAGTGATGCAAGCGGACATCAAAAAATTGTTCGCCTCTTAGGCCCAGGTGATATGTTGGGTTACCGCTGCCTCTTGACTGATGCGGTTTATACGGCAACTGCTGAAGCTATTACTGATTGTAAAATTTGCTTCATCGATAAAAAAACTTTTTTGCAAATCCTTGATGAAGATCCAAAAACCATGCGCAACGTCATGAGTGCACTTGCCGATGATTTGCGACGGGCTGAAAATCAAACCTTAAATTTGGTGCATAAAAATGTAAGAGAACGTCTTGCTGAATTGCTTCTTTTTTTAAAAATGAAGTATGGGAAAAAAACAGAGCAAGGATATTACCTCGATATTTTACTTACCCGAGAAGAGCTTGCCGAGATGATTGGCACAACGCAAGAATCGGCAATTCGTCTCATCAGTGAATTTAAGCAAGATAAGTATATTTTGGTTGAGGGAAGAAAAATAACCTTAATCAACATAGATGCTCTCCTCCAAACAGCTGCCATTTTTGACTAACTTTCTCTTGTTTCAGGCATTTTTCTGAGTCAAGAAAAGGCTTGAGCTTTTTTCCAATTCGTGGCTTTTTCGCGCCAGTTCACTCTTTCCGGGAAGTGCTATGCAAGGTGTTTTGCCCATTACTCCAAGAGCTCCTTCATTATCGGCTTCAGCATTGGGCATGTTTTCGCTGGGGGTGAACAGCCCTTTGCTTGTTCCAGTGAGATTTTCAAGAGTTGTTCTTCAGCAAGAGTTAGACCCTCCCCATTTTAATGCTGCTGCAAGATATTGCGATGAGCTTATTGCCGAAACGATGCAAAGTGGATCGTTGCATCCTCGTTTTCTTTTTGGTGCGCATGGTGAAGACAGAAATTGGCAACTTCGTTTTGTGAATACTGATGCTTATCGTGGTAGTCGTTTGTTGTTTGCGCAAGTGCATCATGAAGATTCTGTTGATGGAAAATTTGTAGAAATTAGGCAGAACAGCTTTGTGACCAGAATTCGTATTGAAGAACGTGCCTATGGAAATGCTGTTTCACTCAATCACAGCATATGTTTCCCGAGAGGGGAAGGTTCTCGTTTTCAGCCATATCATCTTGTTCAGCTTGGAGTTAACCTGACTTTTTTCCCGGAGCTTCTTGATCTTCCTGCTTTTTCGGGTGCGCGATTTTCTCCAGAAAGAGATGCTGCGAATCTTTATGCAGAATTTGCAAAGCAAGAAAGAAACGGAGTTCCAAGTTTTCTTTTCGATCCTCTTGCTGCAGCAAGTCGATTTGGAAGAAGAGGTGGACGTGTGGGATATTCCATTTGTAGTCCTGTGAATTTTAGTGACCCTTTCCGAAGCCATGGTCACCAAACACCTGTCTTTGGGGTTGATTATGCGCACTCTATGCTGCGCGTCTGGCAACAGGTTTCACTGGATGGAGAGAGTAAATTTTTACGCTATCTAGTGGAGATGTGGTGGGATGTTCGTGCTTATCTTTCTGATTATCTCTCAACAAATACTGGCGAATTTGCTGACAAAAGCCTTGTCTAATTTTTCCTACAAGACTCCCCACACTTTATGCATCTGCGGAATGGTGTGCACGTTTGGCAAGTAGGCCTTGCAAATGCGCTCGATGGAATTGAGGCGTTCTGGTGTAATGGAAATGTTCAGCGTGTCAGTAGCTGAAACGGGCTGGACAATAAAGGGAATGCGCTTGTTGATATCCGTCACAATGTGAATGGCGTCGGCAATGTCACGGTCGCTGGTGTTTTCGGTGACCACTAATTTTACATACACTTCTTTTTGTTTTTCGTGGGCCAGTTGGAGAAAACTTTTGTGCTCGGCCCAGTAAGCTTTCATGCCGGTGGAAGAAGGAAGCTTGAAGTCCATGCTGACAATGTGAACATGATCAAGCACTTGAGCTAACTTTTTGGTAAGCACTCCACTGGTTTCAAGAAGAATGGTTTTCTCTTTCACTGTCGGAAGCCATGAAGACAGGAAACTAGCTTGTTCTAAGGGTTCCCCGCCAGTGACCGAAATAAATTCATCGTCAAAATTTTGCAGCATTTCATTGAGTGCAGATGAAGAAATGGGGTTTGGATATTCTTTGAAGCTTTCTGAGCCAGGAAAGGTTTCAAGGCGAAAAAATGGAACGTGCTCCAAGCTTTTGGGGCTATCACACCATTGACAGCGAAGGGCGCAATGACCAAAGCGAACAAAGGTCATGCGCTTGCCAATGTGTGGGCCTTCCCCTTGACGAGAGCTGAAAATCTCGGAGAGGGAAGCTGTATTTTGTGTGCTGTTTTGCGTCATAAGAGGCGCACCATATCCCTGTCAGTTTTGATTGAAAAGGGAAAAAGAGAGCGAAAAAACGTTCAAAATCAAATGCTTGTCTTATTGTAAGCGTTTCACTTTTTGCGTGGAGTGTTTCATTTCTGCAATTTCTCGCACATAGGCTGTCATGAGTTCTTCTGCAAAGCTACTTGCCTCAACGGACAAATCTCTTAAGCCAGAGGTGGGGACGGGAGTTCCTTCTGTATCAATGTTCAGCGCGAAGTGAATGCATGTGGATTCTGGTGCAGGAGCTGCAATAGAAACGGAAAGCTTTTTGCCCTTCACGAAAATATCGTCCCCTTTTCTTAAAGGGTGGATTCCTTTTTGGCCCAATGCTTCGCAGGCAAGCAAGACCAAAAGTCTTTGTCGTGCTGCTGCCAGATTCATGTTGAGGTCGAAATGTTCAACCAGAAAGTGCAGCATCAGTGGACTATAGATGGGAGCATTTGCGGCAACGTCTTCGAGGTCCACCATGTGTTCGATGGGAACATTAGCTGGGCCAATAAAAGCAGCGATGGCATCGCCTTCAAGCTTGGCATGTTCTGCAATCCAGCCCGATCGAAGTTCTAAGCCGGTGTAAGTGATCTTTTGTGTGAGGAAAGCGTGTTTCATGTTAAGTTCCTTTTGTTTGTTATCTGCTCAAACAAGCCGCTGTCATCCTGAGTGAAACGAAGGATCTCCTCTGACAATTGACCGAGGAGATCACCACGTCGCTATGCTCCTCGTGATGACAAGCAAATTGCCAGTGCTCTTTCATTTCTTACACATGATTCACATTTTCCACATGGGTTTTCTGCTCCGTGATAGCACCACCATAGCTTGGAAATGTTGATCTTGTGTGACTTTGCTGCCTGTGCCACTTCTGCTTTTTTCATGTGAAGTGTGGGTGAAATTATTTTTACTTTATTAAGAGTGGAATACGAAAGAGAGTCGGTGAAGCTGTTTAAGTATTTTTCCGAATTATCGGGAAAAGTAACGGCTTCTTCAGCGTTGAAGCCAACGATAAGTGCATCAGCCAAAAGGCTTTCGGCAAAACAAGCCGCAATGGAGAGAAAAAGTCCATTTCTATTTGGAACCCATACCTTGCAAGCCCGCTCTTGATCAGCTTTTAACGACAGGTCAATTTCTGAAGAGCTTGTCTCAGGAATGTGCTGTGTTTTATCTACAAGTGACGTGTGAATAATGTCTTGAAACCACGGAAGAGAAATAACTTGATGTGGAAGATTTTCTGTTTCGCAAAAAAAACGCGCTGCTTCAATTTCTTTTTTTGCCGCGCGTTGTCCGTAATCGAAGGTGATAGCTTTTATGCATTCGTAGTCATCAAGCGCTAACTTCGTTGCAGTGCAGCTATCCAAGCCGCCCGATAAAATGGAGATGGCTTTTTTCTTCATGTTTTTTCCCAATAACTGGCCGCGTGATATTCATCTTCGTACGCTGTAACCTTGTACACGTGAAGTCGATTGCTGTTGTAAATTTTGCTGAGTTCGGTGTGAAAATAGTAAGCAATATTTTCAGCTGATGGACTGAGTGTTTTAAAAAACAAAAGTTCATTAAAACTTTTTCCGATGATAGGCGAAAGCAGCTCATCGAGTGTTTTTTCAAGTGCATGGAAATCAACGCAGCAACCGGCTTCGTCAAGCTCATCAGACCTTACTTCCACTTTCAAGCACCACTGCTCTGCATGCAGGTCTTCATCTTTGCCAAGGTAGTTGTAGAGACCGTGGCTTGCTGTAAAGTGTTTTGTTACCTCAACGCTAAAAGGCATTTTTCTTCTCCGCCTGCAAATGTAGATTTTACCAGCTTTTACTCCAGATTTTCTGCTGGAATGTCAAGGGCTATGAGTTCCTTGATTTTAAGTTGAATGGTAGATTTTCCACGAAAGTGATTTATTTCGGGACGATAAGTAATGTGGTGGGGAAGGTGTATGTTTTCTTCGTGATCCGCCTTGCCAAAGGCAATGGCATCAGTAACGGTGTGTTCGTCTTTCACTTGGAACTTGAGGTGATGTTTTCCCACAATGCTTTGTCTTAGCAATTTTATATTTTCTACCGCAAAACAAGGCTCTGGGTTTCCCAATCCGAAGGGAGCCAGCAGTTCTAATTCTTGAATAATATTTTCGGTTAAAATTCCCGGTGAAACTAAGGCATCTACATTTCGTTTTGGAAGAGATGTATTCTTAGTTTTTTGAGCACACACTTCTTCGAAAAGTTTTTTAAATGCTGGAATGTTTTCTTCTTTTATGACGACACCCGCAGCCTGCGCATGTCCGCCATACTGCACCAGTAGGTGTTCGCACGCTTGCAAACATTCTAAAACATTTGTTCCTTGAGGTGAACGAACTGAACCTCTGATGGTTTCTTTTTCTTGAGCAAGCACAACACTTGGAACCTGAAAACGATCTACAAGTCGTGAAGCAACAATGCCAGCAATGCCAATATGCCAACTTGCATCGAATACGGTGATGCCCGCAAGTTCTTCTGCAGAGCCATCTTCCAGTTGATGAAGTGCTCCGCGTAAAATTTTCTCTTCTGTTTTTTGTCGCAAGCTATTGAGGCGTTCGAGTTCACCAGAAAGATAATAGGCATTCTCTTTTTGCGAGCTTAAGAAAAGTTCCAAAGCAGTTTGTGCACTTTCCATTCTGCCTGCAGCATTGATGCGCGGACCAAGACGAAAGCCAACATGGGTTGGCGTGATCTTCCCTTTGCAGTCGGAGGTTGAAATGAGAGCTCGAAGTCCAAGGTGAGAACTTTGGTTCAACTGCTTCAATCCAAAGTGTACAAAAATTCTGTTTGCGCCGGTGAGTGGCATGACATCTGCGACGGTTCCTAGTGCAACAAAATCTAAATATTGTGCAAGGTGAGGTTCGTTATGATCGGTGAAAAAATTTTCTTCCCGTAAACGCTTTCGAAGAGCCATGGCAAAAAAGAAAGCGACTCCACAACCACAAATATTTTTTTCTGGAAAAGGGCATGCAGCTTGTTTTGGATTCACAATGGCATCTGCAGCAGGAAGTTCATCGCCAGGTTCGTGATGATCGGTAACAATAACAGAAAGACCGCACGATTTTGCGTAAGCAATTTCTTCAAGTGAACGAATGCCATTGTCAACGGTGATAATCAGATCGGTGCCTTTGGCTTTGAGGGTGTCGATGCCTTGTTTGCTCATGCCATAACCATCGATGAGACGATGAGGAATGAAACTGATAGGTTTTGCGCCAAGTGTTCGAAAAAAATGAGTAAGAAGTGCTGTGGAACTCACTCCATCCACATCGTAATCTCCAAAGATGGCAATTTGCTTTCCGTCGGCAAGTGCAGCTGTGGTAAGGTCTACAGCTTTTTGCATGTTTAAGAGTAAAAAGGGATCGGGTAATTCACTCAGTTGTGGATGAAGAAAACGCTTTGCAGCATCAACATTTGTGATGCCACGATTGATGAGCACCTGTGCTGTAAGAGCTGAAATCTCGAGCTCACGTGTAAGCAATTCTTGCAGTGGCTTTTGTTCGGGTGCGAGATTCCAATGAGGCAGCGTCATGGTGTTCCTTTGTTTATTCCTTTGTCATCCTGGGCATAATGGCAAAAAATGTGTGCTCGAGTTACCACTATCCTAAATAAATTCAAATAGTTGTTGATACTAAATTCAAACTGGT
>PCXC01000037.1:0-19334 GCA_002796345.1 Deltaproteobacteria bacterium CG11_big_fil_rev_8_21_14_0_20_42_23
TGGGCTTGCACCTCATAAAAGAAAAAATTACTTTGCTTATTACTTCTTTCTCAAACCTAAATAGCACACATTTTTTGCCATTATGCCCAGGATGACAAAAACCTAAATATCCGTAGACTCTAGTTCACGCAAATAATTTTCCAAAATAACAACGGCGGCCATTTTATCGATTACTTTTTTTCGTTTGGCCCTGCTAACGTTAGCTGCGATAAGCCTCTCTTCAGCTTCTGCAGTTGAATAGCGTTCGTCGTAACTTTGCACTTCAAGCTGGGGAAGCGTTTGATTTATGAAAGCCCTCAGTTTTTCTTGCAGCTGCTCGATGCCCAATGCACTCTTTCCTTTTTGGCCTTCAGCATCAAGAGGACTTCCTACAATTATTTTTTTCACTTCATATTCCTGGCATAGATGCAAAATATGTTCGAAATCCTTTGATTGCCCTTTTCGTTCCCAGGTTTCTAAGCCTTGCGCAGTCCATCCCATGGGATCGCTAACCGCAATGCCAATGCGTTTTGTTCCAATATCGAGGCAAAGTATTCTCATGTGATTTATTTGATTTTGCTTTCTTCTTTTTTCTCTTTTATGCTGCAGAAATGATTCGATACACTATGCACATTTCTGGAAAAGTCCAAGGAGTATTTTATCGTGCTTCCGCGCAAAAAATTGCACACTCTCTTTCGCTTATGGGCACCGTAAAAAACTTACCAAACGGAGATGTGGAAGTCGTCGCCGAAGGGGAAAAAGAAGCGCTTGATGAATTCTTTAGATGGTGTAAAGAAGGTCCCACTCAAGCTGAAGTAGATTCTGTCTCAAGAAAAATTTCTTCGGCTACTCAAGAGTTCACAGCATTCACCATTCTTCGCTAAAGGAGTCCACATGTTTTACCGAAATGCATTTTTCACTTTCTTTTTTTCACTTTGTTTCCTCTCTACACTTTCGTGTAGTTCTAACACTTCCCATTCTAGTGATGTGCTGGCAAACATAAATGGAGACACCATTACCGAGGCAGACTTGGAATTTTTGGCTGAAATTGATCCTCGCATAAAAGGCCAAATTGCAAACCCTTCTACGCGCGAACGTGTTTTGGCTGAACTTGTGAACCAATCATTGCTCTATCAAGAAGCCGTAAAAAAAGGGATGAACCGAGATCCAAAAGTAAAAAGGACGCTCGATTTTTACCGCCGCAACATTATCTCTAGCGCTTACTTAATTGGTGAAATTGAAAATGCTGCAAAAAAACATTACGAGGAGCATCAAGATGAATTTACTCATTTAGAATTAGCACACATCATGATCAGCTTTGAAGATACTACAAAAGATAAAAAAGCTGCTGCTGGAAAAGCTGAAGAAAATGCTTTGAATAAAATTAAAGCCATAAAAGCTCGTCTCGAAAAAGGTGAAGATTTCGCAACCCTTGCAAAAGAACTCAGCGACGACAACATCAGCAAGTCTCGCGGTGGACAACTTGGCCAAGCTTCAAAAAACGACCAACGCCTTGCGGCACGCGGCTTTGATCCCCTTGTGGAAAAAGCTTTCGAGATGAAAGTTGGCGAAGTTTCCGGCCCCATCAAAACGGCAAAAGGATATCATCTTATCACGGTCACCAAAGCTGCAGAACTTGCTCAGTTTGAAGAAGTGAAAGATCGTATTGCTTACCAAATTGGCGCAAACATAAAACTCGCTGAGATTGATAATCTTAAAAAGCAAGCTTCTGTTGTTTATCCCCAAGATGAAAAACGAAAAGCTGCTGCCGAGAAGGCTGCTGAAGCAAAAGATAAATCAGAAAACAAAGCCGCCTCAATTTCTCCTGCTGATATTCAAAAAAGTATTAAACTTAAGCAAAACCCCGACCAAAGCAAATCTGCCGAGAGCAAGTAAATATTTTTATCACAAAACAAAACCCCTGTCTGCATGAAGCAAACAGGGGTTTTTCTTTTTCAGTTGTTTTTTTTGTTATGATTCTGCTGGGCCGAAACGATATTCCATCTCATCGCCTACTTCAATTTTATGCTGTTTTACAAAACCTGCATTCACCTCAAGTACATATTTGTATGGCTTAGCGGAATGTAAAAGTTCAGTAGATTCCGGAACGGTGTTCTCGATGATGCTTACCACTTTCAAATCTTTTCCCACAAAAATAATATCCAGTGGAATAAAAGTATCTTTCATCCAAAAAGAATCTTCCACTTCTTGATCAAACACAAACCACATGCCGTTTTGCTGAGGAAGAGCTTCACGATTCATCAAGCCTTGTGCACGTTGCTCTGGTGTTTTTGCAACTTCAACGGTGACAGAGATAGTTTCATCAGCAGTTTTGATGGAGACCGTCGCAAGCGAAATGCCAGATAAATCTGACGGCACATCCACGCCTTCTTCGCCTCCAGCCTTTTGCTGAGACGGATCGTTTGGATTCAGCAACGATGACCCTGTCGATTTTTCGCAAGAAAACATCAGACTTCCGAATAGGAAAAGGGCAAGGGTAAGAGAAACATTTTTCTTCATGGGATTTCCTCTCTGTTATGAAAAACTTTTCACATTCTATCTCGAACTCACACCATAAGCAAAGAATTGATGCGGTCAAGAGGAAAGAAAGAGAGAAAAACTAGGGCGTGATGACAATCAGCTTCTTGTCATTCTGAGCAAAGCGAAGAATCTACTGTATTTGCGAGGAGATCCTTCACTACGTTCAGGATGACAACCGTAAATAGAAAAAATTATGAAATCAATAATTTGTCTTTAATTATCAACAGCTCTAGTGTGCTATTGCAGCTTTAAGGGTAGCTCCAATTTCAGCTGGGCTTTTGGCAACACTAATTCCACAAGACTCTAGCTTTTCCATTTTATCTTTTGCGGTTCCTTTTCCACCTGCAATGATGGCACCCGCGTGGCCCATACGTTTTCCGGCAGGAGCTGTTTGACCAGCAATGAAACCCACAACAGGTTTTGTCATTTTAGCCTTCACATAATCCGCTGCTTCTTCTTCATCTGTCCCACCAATTTCGCCTATCATCACCACTGCTTTTGTTTCAACATCAGCTTCAAAAGCTTGGAGAACGTCGATAAATTTTGTGCCCGGAATTGAATCTCCACCAATACCAACACACGTTGATTGGCCAAGCCCAAGTTTTGTCAGTTGATCTACGGCTTCGTAGGTAAGCGTCCCGCTGCGAGAGACAACGCCAATATTTCCCGCCATGTGAATATGGCCAGGCATAATTCCAATTTTGCATTCGCCCGGAGTAATAATGCCAGGACAGTTTGGCCCGATAAGACGAGATTCTTTTCCGCGCAGATATTCTTTCACTTTCACCATGTCTAAAACGGGGATACCTTCTGTGATGCAGCAAATAAGCGGCATTCCGGCATCAACAGCTTCAACTATGGCTGCTGCTGCAAATTTTGCTGGCACAAAAATCATGGTCGCATTGGCGCCTGTATTTTCCATGGCATCAGCCACAGAATTGAAAACAGGAATACCTTCAACTTCTTGGCCACCTTTTCCCGGAGTGACACCACCCACCACGTTTGTACCGTAATCGCGGCAACCAAGCGCATGAAATTTTCCATGCGAACCAGTGATGCCTTGAACAATTAATCGTGTTTCGTTGTTTACCCAAATACTCATATGCACTCCAATATCATTTTTAAAGATTCATTAATGTGCTAAACTTTTTACAATTTTTTGCGCCGCTTCGGCAAGACCTTCGGCTGGCACAATATTGAGGCCCGACTTTGATAAAATATCTCGACCTTTTTCAACATTGGTTCCCTGCAAACGCACAACAAGCGGCACTTTCACGTCTAGCTCTTTTGCTGCTGCAATAACCCCTTCGGCAATAATATCGCATTTCATAATGCCAGCAAAAATGTTTACCAAAATACCTTTTACGTTTTTGTCTTTCAAAATAATCTTGAATGCTTCAGTTACTGTTTCTTTTGTAGCAGAACCACCCACATCCAAAAAGTTGGCTGGCTCACCACCATAATATTTGATGATGTCCATAGTAGCCATGGCAAGTCCAGCTCCATTTACCATGCAACCAATATTTCCATCTAGCTTGATGTAGCTCAAACCAAATTTGTTCGCTTCAATTTCACTTGGTTCTTCTTCGGTGAGATCGCGGTAAGCTTCGAGTTCTGGATGGCGGAAAAGCGCGTTATCATCAACGGTGATTTTTGCATCAAGCGCCATCAATTTATTTTCACCCGTTACAACGAGAGGATTGATTTCAACAAGTGACGCATCTGTTTCAAGATAAGCGAGATACAAAGCTTGCACAAAGTCGGTAAAGCTAGACTGTGCTTCATTTTCCAACTGAAGTGCTTTTGCAACACGAAGGCCTTGCTCGGCTGTAAATCCAGTATTGGGATCAATGCTTTCTTTAATCATTTTTTCAGGATGCTTCTCGGCAACTTCCTCAATTTCCATTCCACCTTCGGTAGAAGCAATGAGCGTAAGATGTGATGAAGCTCTATCTAAGGTGATGCCAATGTAAAGTTCGCGCGCAATATTGCAGCCTTCTTCAAGCAAAAGACGTGAAACTTGTTTTCCTTCGGGGCCTGTTTGATGCGTAACCAAATTCATACCCAAAATATCTTTTGCATATTGCTTTGCATCTCCTTTTGTTTTGGCAACTTTTACACCACCGCCTTTTCCGCGGCCTCCAGCATGGATTTGCGCTTTTACTACAATAACTTTTGACGTCATTGCATCAATAGCTTTGTTCGCCTCTTCCAGTTTGAAAGCAACGTGACCAGCAGGAACACTGACGCCATATTTGCGCAAAAGTTCTTTGCCTTGATGTTCATGTAATTTCATATCTGCCTCTCGTTTTTTAAAGTGTATTACGCAATTTGTCGAAAGCCTTCTCCCCTCTTAGATTAAGAGGGGTTGGGGGAGTTATTATTTTTTGAGTGAAAAAACAATAACGACATTTTACGCTTTAAATATTTTTTTCAATGCATGCTTCGTGGTGTCCCAACCTAACGTCGCAATGGCATCGGTAAGCGGAATTTCTTTTGGGCAGGCCTTTACACAGTTTTGTGCATTTCCACAATCTGCAATTCCGCCAGGCCCCATGAGGGCATCGAGACGCTCGGCCTTTGTTCCCTCTCCAACAGGATGATGGTTAAGCAAGTTGACATGAGCCATCACAAATGGGCCCATGAAGGGAGAGCGATCGTTAAACTGCGGACACACTTCACAACAGCAACCACACATCATGCAACGTGAAAATTCATAAGCCTTCTGCTGTTTTTCGGAAGACATTTTTGGACCAGCACCTTTATCGAAAGTGCCATCTATACGAACCCACGCGTTTACTTTTTTGAGCGCTTCAAACATGCTGCTTCGATCAACCACAAGATCTCTCACCGTTGGAAATTTTTTCATGGGTTCCAAGGTGATGGGATGATCGAGATGATCCACTAATGCAGTACAGGCCTGTCTTACACGCCCGTTGATATTCATCGTGCACGAACCACACACTTCTTCTAAACACGAATAATCTGAAGCTACAGGTGTAGTTGGTAATCCATCAGCGTTGATGGGATTACGCTGAATTTCTTGCAAAAGCGTAATCACATTCATGTGAGGTTTGTAGTTGATGTGAAAATCTTCCCAATAAGGGAGATCGTCTGGTCCATCTTGGCGCTTAATTTTTACATGAACAAATTCACTCATGATAAAACCTCATATTTCATTTTCACAATATCGAACAATAAAAAATATCTTACTTGCGTGTTACATCGTAACGACGTTCAACTGGATCGTAATCGTCGATATCAATTTTCTCAGAGTAATCAAAATCTGGCCCAGATTCTGTATGTGAAACTTTTGTAATGCACATCCAATTTGCATCGTCTCTCTCGGGAAACTCAGGCTTGTAGTGCGCTCCACGACTTTCGTTTCGGTTGAGTGCTGCACCAGCAACCGCGCGCGCTAAATCAAACTGACTATGCAAAGTACGCATGGCCGTGATTTCATAGTTCGTCCATGAACCTTTATCAAGCAAGCGACTTCGCAAAAAGCGTTCTTTCAATTCAAGCACTTTTGCATCAACTTTTTTCATTTTTTCATTTTCGCGAACCACATACACATTGTTGGTCATGAGGTCATGCAACTCTTGCTTAATTTTATAAGGATTCTCATAGCCGTTCATATTCATCAGTTTTCGATTGAACGCATTTTGTTCTTCAAGTTCTGATTCTCTCACTGAGCTTTCAAGGTCTTCGGCACCTTTGTCTTGACCATTGGCAAACTCAACCATAGCAGGCCCTGCAACGGTTCCGCTGTAAACAGTAGAGAGGAGTGAGTTCGCACCCAAACGGTTTGCACCATGGTATTGGTAATCAGACTCACCGGAAGCAAACAACCCTGGAATGTTTGTCATGTGTTTGTAATCTACCCAAAGACCGCCCATGGTGTAATGAACTCCAGGAAAAATTTTCATGGGAACATCACGAGGATCAACACCAACAAATTTTTCGTAAATTTCAAGCACACCTTTTAAACGTGAGTCGAGGCGTTCTCGATCAATATGTGTAACGTCTAAATAAACACATTCACCACCATCAACTCCAAGCCCCAAATCTTTTACTACTTTCCAAATGGCTCGGGCTGCAATGTCGCGCGGAACGGTGTTTCCGTAGGCTGGATACCACTCTTCAAGGAAGTACCATGTCTTTCCATCTTTAGGCACCCACACTCTTCCACCATCACCGCGAACGGCTTCTGAAATGAGTCGCATCTTATCAGTTCCAGGAATGGCAGTTGGATGGATTTGCACAAATTCAGGATTGGCAAAAATAGCACCTTGTGTGTAGGCTTGCGTGGTTGCATAGCCAGCGCAGTGAGTAGAACCAGTGCATCTTCCATATAAATAACTGTAGCCGCCTGTTGAAAGACAAACAGCATCAGACGGGAAAGCCCTTGTTTCCATGGTTTTCATGTCGAGTGCTGTAATACCACGGCAACGACCTTTTCCATCTTTAATGATGGACATAAAATCCCAACCTTCAAATTTGGTGACGCATCCTTCAACTTCAAGCCGTCTTACTTGCTCATCGAGCGCATACATAAGCTGCTGGCCAGTGGTTGCACCTGCAAATGCGGTACGGCGTTTTTTTGCTCCGCCGAAACTGCGAAGATCGAGATCGCCTTCGGGAGTACGATTGAACATCACTCCCATGCGGTCGAACAAATGTACAATCTTGGGAGCTTCAGCTGTCATGGCCTTTACCGGCGGTTGATGTGCTAGGAAATCTCCACCATAAACGGTATCGCGGTAATGCTGATACGGCGAATCGCCTTCACCTTTGGTATCGATGGCCGCGTTAATTCCACCTTGTGCACAAACAGAATGTGAACGACGAACAGGCACTTGAGAAAAAAGCTGAACTTCAGCTCCTTTTTCACATGCCTTAATCACGGTCATAAGGCCTGCAAGCCCACCACCCACAACAATTATTTTTGGTTTTCCCATAGAACCCTCTACAACTTCTAAAGCAGGTGGCACAAGCCTTTCCTGCCAATGACTAAAACGCTAGAATGATGACAATACCCCAAATGGACATGATCACACACAGTGGCCACAAGAGATACGAGGTCACTTCTTGCGAACGCTTGCTTTGAGTGATGCCCCAAGTAATGAGCATGGTGGCAATACCATTTGTCATATGAAAACACGCTGCCAAAATACCAATGACGTACAACACTTTCACTCCCATGGGAGATAAGTATTCGTGCATGTATTGATAATCGACATGATGGCCCGTAAACACTTGTCGCAAGCGAGTATGCCAGACGTGGTATGCAATGAAAGGAACTAATAGAACGCCAGTTGCGCGTTGCAACATGTACATCCAGTTACGATAATATCCATAACGGCTTACGTTTGAAGCGCCACTGTAGACGATGACAATTCCAAGCAAAATGTGAAACAGAATAGGAACAGCAAGCAATCCTACTTCGAGAAAAATGGTGAGAGGAAAATTTTGGGTTCCAGCCACAAAATTGCTAAAGGCTTCCGGCCCCATCAACACGGTGGAATTAAAAAGGAAATGGGTGAAAAGAAAAAAGGCAAATGGAAAAAGTCCTAAAAGTGAATGAACCCTTCGCAACCAAAAATAATGCGTATTGACAGCTGTTGATAACATATTTCCTCCAAACGTGGCCGTTGTATACAGTTGCAGGATATGAAGGTCAAGCCCAAATCAGGGAAAACCAATGCAAAATCTATTGCTAAAGCAGGTGGTTAGCAGTGTAAGCCCATTTCTTCTTTTGCTGCTCTTGTTACAATATGTCAATACAGAGTATTGACATATCTCATAAAGAAGCTGTATCATGAGCTCTATGGCAAAACCCACAAAAAATGTACAACTTCAGATTCGAGTTTCGGCAGAGGAAAAAGAAGCTCTTCGTAAGGCTGCAAAAAAAGCTGGATTAGACATGTCAGAGTATGTGCTGCTCTCCCTTTTTCCTTCTCAGAAAAAAAAGTTTCGCGAATTGCTTAAAGCTCTTGCTGCAGCAAAAACTGCAAGTTACATCCTTGCCGAAATACACGATCTCTTTGTAAGCATGTCTGCACAAACGTTTGAAGAATCTGTAGCAGAACCACTTCCTCAAAACTTATCGGTATACTTACAAAATTATGTAGCAGCCATGATTGAAGAAGCTGCAAGCCAGAAGGGCTGCGCCTTTCCACGGCATCTTGCAGATATAGACAGGCTTGATGAAGCTGTGTTTGGAAGCATCATTAAAAAACTTCATTTCTATCTTTTACTTCATTCTCCCCTTTCTTTTCGGCGGAGAAATATTTTTATTGATTCAAGCATAGGAGCTCGTGTGTAAATGAGTGCACTTACAGAAAAAAAAATAAAAAAACTTTTTCATCTTCTGAATGAAGAGCTTACACAAGAAAAAGTGCAAGGTGAACTGTATCTTGTTGGCGGCGCTGTTATGTGCCTTGTCTTCCAAGCACGAGATGCAACAAAAGATGTGGATGCGTTTTTTGAACCAAGCACAAAAATACGCCAAGCAGCGGCAAGGGTTGCCGTGAAAGCGAAGCTTGATGCGGATTGGCTCAATGATAGCGTGAAGGGCTATCTCAGCCAAAAAGGAAAGTTTGTTCCTTTCTTAGACTTGAGCAATCTTAAAATAATGGTAGCTAATGCCGAATACCTCTTGGCCATGAAGTGCCTTGCCATGCGTATTGGAGAAGAGTTTCATGACGAAGAAGACATTCGATATCTTTTGCGATTTTTAAACTTAAGCTCCTATAAAAAAGCATGTGCTCTTATTGAAAAGTACTACCCCATAAAACAATTCCCACAAAAAACACTTTACGCTCTCGAAGAAATACTTCCCGAAAAATAAAAAACCCCTCTTTCGAGGGGTTTTGAAAAACTCAAGTGCAGATAAGCTTTAAACTCTAGGCCCAGCGGCTTTTACGGCGTCGCTTGCTTGTGCTGAAAAGTGTTCGAAATTTTTTGCGAACATTTCGGCCAATTGTTTTGCTTTTGAATCGTAAGCTTCTTTATCGGCCCAAGTGTTGCGTGGGTTTAACACGGTAGTGTCTTCAATACCGGGACAAGTGTTTGGGATAAGCACCTGGAAAACCGGATGGGCTGTGGTTTCTACGTTGTCTAGCTTTCCGGAAAGTGCTGCATCAAGCAATGAACGTGTTAAGCTAATTTTCATTCGCTTTCCCGTTCCATAAGCTCCACCACTCCAACCGGTGTTGACAAGCCAACACTTCACATCGCCCTTCTTCAATTTTTCACCCAATAAGTGTGCATATTCAGTTGGATGAAGCGGCAAGAAAGGATCTCCAAAACAAGCAGAAAACGTTGCTGTTGGCTCTGTTACACCAGCTTCGGTTCCTGCAACTTTAGCCGTGTAGCCTGAAAGGAAATGATACATCGCCATTTCAGGAGTAAGTTTTGAAAATGGAGGCAAAACGCCAAATGCATCGCACGTTAAAAAGAAAATATTTTTGGGAGCATCACCAACACCTTCAAGCACAGCGTTTGGAACTTTTTCGATGGGATACGTTGCGCGCGTGTTTTCGGTGATGGAATCATCGTTGTAATCCACTTCACCCGCTTCGTTCATCACTACATTTTCAAGCACACTGCCTCGGCCGATGGCATTCCAAATTTGAGGCTCAGCTTCTTTAGAAAGCTTAATCACTTTTGCGTAACAACCGCCTTCGATATTGAAAACGCCGCAATCGTTCCAACCATGCTCATCGTCTCCAATAAGCTTACGCTTTGGATCTGCGGAGAGTGTTGTTTTTCCCGTGCCCGACAAACCAAAGAACAATGCGGTATCGCCAGATTCACCTATGTTTGAAGAACAGTGCATTGAAAGCACATGCTTTTGTGGAAGCAAATAATTCATCACCGAGAAAATGCCTTTTTTCATTTCGCCGGCATATTCTGTTCCTAAAATGACAATGCGTTTTCCGCTGAGATCGAGGCCAACAAACACTTCAGTTTTTGCGCCATGCACACCAGGCTCTGCTTTGATTTCGCAAGCGTTTACAACCGTGAATCCTGGCACATGGTTTTGAAGTTGCGCCTCAGTAGGACGAATAAAAAGAGTCTGCGCAAAGAGTGACTGCCACGCTTTTTCAGTTACCACACGCACTGGAAGGCGATAGTCATGTTCGGCACCAGCAAACCCATCAAAAACGTAAAGCTCTTTTTCGTTCAAGTGCTTCAACGCTTTATTCCAATAATATTCAAAGTCTTCGCTGGAAACAGGATGATTTACTTTTCCCCACCAAATTTTATCTTTTGTTTTTTCATCTGAAACAACGAAACGATCTTTTGGACATCTTCCCGTGTATTTTCCAGTGGAGACAACAAGGGCTTCATTTTTGGCCAAAGCTCCTTCGTTGCAGCGAATGGCGTGCTCGATCAGCTCGTCAGTTGAAAGGTTTCGAAAAATTTCCTTTTTTGGGGAAAAACCCAAGGCTTCTAAATTATACGTAGACACGAGACACTCCTTCTTCAAAAGATTGTAAGAGACCAGTTGTCCCCGCTGTAGTTAAGATTATGGGGGATGGCAAGAAAAAAAGGCTCAAAAACGCGATTTCAAGCCAAAGAACAAGGATTCCGCTTAAAATGCCTTTTCTCTTCCCTCACTGGCACTGGCGTAGGTAGCCAAAATGTCGTGCCGGCTGATAATACCGATCACTTTCAGGTGGTTGGCCTCATCTACAACGGGAAGACGATCGATGTCTTTGAAGCGAAGCCTTTCTGAAATAAGGTCTAAAGTTTCCTCAAGACTCGCCGTTGGTGGACTTGTGCGCATTATTTCTTTTGCGGTCAGCACATCTCCAAGTTCGGCCAACAGAGGAAGAGTGGATTTTAATTCTGGATAGGTAATTAAGCCAGAAAGTTCGCCTGCATCATTCACCACCACAAAACCGTTGTGAACATTTTTGTGAAAGTAACCAATGATTTCTTTAAGCTTTATGTTTTCAGAAAGTGTATCAACGTTTTTTGTCATTACTTGTGCAACGGTAATGGTGGAAAGAATATTTTTACTCTCGTCTTCGCCCAACCTAATGCCTCGTCTCAGCAATTTTTTGGTATAAATGGTTTCTTCTCCAAAAGCATATGAAATAAGTGTAGCTGAAACTACAGCGGTCATCATGGGAAGAATAATTTTGTAGTCATTGGTCATTTCAAAAACAACTAACACAGCCGTGATAGGAGCTCTTGTTGCACCCGCAAACACTGCTCCCATACCGGCAAGCGCGTAGGCCCCTGGAAGAATGCCAAGGCCTGGAAATATTTTTGCGTAGAGCGTACCAATACATCCTCCAAGCATGGCACCCATAAAAAGTGACGGCGAAAAAATTCCACCCGATCCGCCAGAACCAAGAGTAAATGAAGTGGCAAAAAGTTTGGCCACGGTAAACAAAAGCAACGCTCCGAAGGAAAGCTTTCCCCAAAGCGCCACTTCTGTAATGTGATGGCCAGTACTCAAAACTTCTGGGATTAAAAAACCAAGCACTCCCAGCAAAAGCCCACCAATAGCAGGTTTCGTCCAATCAGGAACATTTACTTTTTCGTCAAAGAAATCTTCGAATGCATAAAGAACAGTGGTGAAAATTTTTGCCCACACCGCACCAATAACACCAAGAAGAGCATATAGCCCAAGCTCCCATACCGAGTTGAGATCGTATTTTGGAATAGTGAAAAAGAAACTTTCACCAAGTGTTAGCCTGGCAACGGCTGACGCTGTCACCGCAGAAATCACCACCATCGAAAATGAATTGGCCGAAAATTTTTGCAGAATCACTTCAAGCGAAAAAAGCACCCCCGCAATAGGAGTGCCAAAGGTTGCTGCAATACCTGCAGCAGCGCCACATGCAACCAACATTTTGGTTACACGCCCCGACATATTAAAAAGCTGACCAACCGCAGATCCAAATGCAGAGCCAATTTGCACGATAGGGCCTTCTCTTCCGGCTGAGCCTCCGCTCCCGATGCAGATACAACTTGCAATTGCCTTCACCACCGCAACGCGAGGGCGAATCTTGCCTTCCCGTCTCGCCACTGCAAACATCACTTCGGGCACACCATGCCCTTTTGCTTCCTTTGCCCACTTCGTCACCATGGGGCCAATAATCAAACCTCCCAAAGCAGGAATGAAAAAAAGAGCATACGATCTTTTGGGAACACCGTGTGAATCAAAATGAAGAAGGTATTCCGAAAGAAAACTTAAGAGTTCGTTGAAGAGATAGGAAGCAAAACCAGTAATGACGCCCACAAGCAAAGAGAGAGCTACAAATTTTTGAGTTGCCGTACCTGAAGTAAAAATCTGCTTCAGAAAAGCGAATGCTCTCGAAGAAGATCCTGCACTCATCGCAAATAGCTTTTTTACTCTCTCCATAGAAAAGAACCTCTTTTTTGGATCAAAATGTGAATGAAGCCTGGTCTATGATGAAGCCTTCTTTAAATGTCAAGGATAGCATCCGAAATACAAAAAAAAGCCACTAGCATTTTACTAGCGGCTTTAAGAGTGGAGAAAAATCTTTAGTGCGGATTTACGATATCACCGGTTTTGTGGTCGGTTTGATAGAGCAAGTGATTCCAAGCATCTTTCTTGTTTTTTTTGTGAAAGAGTTTTTGGCCTTTTGAAAGAATAAGAGCTCTTTCTAAAACCTGATCCATATGCTCAACCGGAATAATTTTTAAATCTTTCAAAATTTTCTTCGGAATGTCCTTCAAGTCTTTTTCATTCTCTTTTGGAATGAGCACTTCTTTGATATTTCCACGATGCGCCGCAAGCAGCTTCTCTTTCAAACCGCCAATTGGCAATACTCTGCCACGAAGTGTAATTTCACCTGTCATGGCTATATCTTTTCGAACTGGAATTTGAAGCAATGCCGAGGTAACGGTTGTGGCCATCGTGATACCAGCAGAAGGACCATCTTTTGGAATAGCACCTTCAGGTAAATGGATGTGGATATCAATTTTTTCGTAAAAATCGGTGCTGAGATTAAGTTCATTAGCTCTGGTACGAATGTAACTAATAGCTGCTTGAGCAGACTCTTTCATCACATCGCCAAGTTTTCCGGTAACAATCAGTTTTCCTTTTCCTGGCATAATTGAAACTTCAGTGGTCAGCAATTCGCCACCAACTTCGGTCCACGCAAGGCCGGTACACACACCGATTTGATTTTTTTCTTCGGCAACTCCAAATGAAAATCGTGGAACGCCAAGTAAGAGCTCGATACGCTTTGGAGTAATGCGAACTTTTTTCTTTTTCTCTCCAGCGGAAGCAACTTCTTTTGCAACTTTTCTGCACACCGAAGCAACTTCTCTTTCAAGGTTACGAACGCCGGCTTCTCTTGTGTAGTGGCGGATCACAAACTTGAGAGCATCTTCGGTAAATTCGATATTTTTTATATCGAGACCGTTTGCTTCACATTGTTTGGTCACCAGATATTTTTCTCCGATTTTTACTTTTTCAAGTTCGGTGTAACCCGGAATACGAATCACTTCCATGCGATCGCGAAGTGGACCAGGAATATTCGGCAATGTATTTGCTGTTGTGATGAACATCACGTCTGACAAATCGTAATCTAAATCGAGGTAGTGATCGTTGAAGTTTTCATTTTGTTCTGGATCAAGCACCTCAAGCAAAGCGGAACTTGGATCGCCACGGAAATCCATGCTCATTTTATCAATCTCATCCAGCAAGAAAACTGGGTTTGAAGAATTCGATTTTTTAATTGATTGAATAAGCTTTCCTGGCATAGCTCCAATGTAAGTGCGACGATGTCCTCTAATTTCAGCTTCATCACGAACGCCGCCAAGACTAATGCGAACAAATTTTCTTCCAAGAGCTCTTGCAATGGAACGAGCGAGAGATGTTTTTCCTACTCCCGGAGGCCCCACCAAACAAAGAATTGGTCCGCGCATTTTGTCCACCAACGACTTCACAGCCAAGTATTCAAGAATGCGTTCTTTAGGTTGCTCGAGACCAAAGTGATCATCGTTTAAAATATCTTCAGATTCTTTTAAATCGTTTTTATCTTTTGTGCATTCTCCCCAAGGAAGTCCGATAACCCAATCGATGTAATTACGCACCACTGTTGCTTCTGCGGACATTGGGCTCATCATTTTTAATTTTTTAATTTCTTTTTCTAGTTTTTCTCGAGCTTCTTTACTGAGTTTTTTCTTTTTCATTTTCTCTTCAATTTCGAGAATTTCAGCTTTGAACTCGTCTCGCTCTCCAAGCTCTTTTTGAATCGCTTGCATTTGCTCGTTCAAGTAATATTCACGCTGTGTTTTTTCCATTTGCTTTTTCACACGCGAGCGAATGCGACGTTCAACTTGCAAAATTTCAATTTCAGATTGCATCAAGCTCATCAAACGTTCGAGTCTTCCTGATGGTTCAACAATTTCTAAAATTTTTTGTTTATCAGGAAGCTTTAAGGAAAGATGCGCCACTATTGTATCTGCGAGACGCGAAGCTTCATCAATAGTAGAAACACTTGCCAGCATTTCTGGCGGAATGCGTTTGTTGAGTTTTACGTATTGTTCGAAAGTTGATTTCACACCGCGCATCAACGCTTCAATTTCAACTGTGTTGATATCGGCATCTTGAACAGCTTCAGCTGCCACCAAAAAGAAATTTGGATTTTCTAAATACTGCACAACACGTGCTCGCTTCTTCCCTTCTACCAACACTTTGACAGTGCCATCGGGAAGTCGAAGCAATTGAATAATAGATGAAAGCGTACCTACTTTGTAAATATCTTCTTGTTTTGGATCATTGGTTTTTGCGTTCACTTGAGCAACAAGCAAAACATCTCGCTCTTTGTTCATCGCTTCTTCAAGCGCAGCTATCGACTTTTCTCGGCCTACAAAAAGAGGAACCACCATGTGCGGAAACACAACGATATCACGAAGTGGCAAAAGCGGAACTACTGATGAACCAGAAACTGGTGTGTTACTTGGAACACTTGGTTTATTTTCATTTTCTTGATCAGGCATAAAGTCTCCCCTTTATTCAAATTCCCTCTTCGGAAAGAAGATGGAAAAAACACCGTGATTGAAAGATCGTTAAGAAAAACGTAGAACACGTCTTGGTCAGGCAGTCTCAGCTTGCTTTTCGAAGACAAGCAAAGGCTTCGACTTTTTCTTAATAACATCTTCGTTGATGACAATTTCTCTGATGTCATTTTGAGAAGGTGCATCGTACATCACATCTAACATTACTTGCTCGATGATGGCGCGCAAACCTCGAGCACCAGACTTTCTGCGAATGGCTTCTTTTGCAATGGCTTTTAGTGCGCCCTCGGTAAAGCTGAGTTTAATTTTTTCCATTTCGAGCAAGCGAATATATTGCTTTACCAATGCATTTTTTGGCTCAGATAAAATTTCGACGAGCGCTTTTTCATCGAGGTTGTCGAGGGTAGCAATAACCGGAATTCGTCCCATGAATTCTGGAATGAGTCCAAATTTTTGAAGATCTTCAATTTGTACTTCGCGAATAGTGTTCTCTGTTCCTTTTTTCTTCGACTTCACATCTGAACCAAAGCCCAAGCGTTTTTCCCCAGATCGTCGTTCGATTATTTCTTCCAAGCCCACAAACGTTCCGCCAAGAATGAAAAGAATATTTGAAGTATCGATAGGAATAAATTCTTGTTGTGGATGTTTTCTTCCGCCTTTGGGTGGAACACTTGCAATGGTTCCTTCAATAATTTTGAGCAGCGCTTGCTGAACACCTTCTCCAGAAACATCGCGAGTGATGGAAGGATTTTCAGACTTACGCGCAACTTTATCTACCTCATCTATATAGATGATACCGCGCTCGGCTTGCGTTTTGTCGTAATCTGCAGCTTGAAGCAAAGAAAGCACCACATTTTCAACATCTTCTCCAACGTAACCTGCTTCGGTGAGGCTTGTGGCATCTGCAATAGCGAAGGGAACCTTAAGAAGACGCGCTAAAGTTTGCGCCAAAAGAGTTTTTCCCGTTCCTGTTGGGCCAATAAGCAAAACGTTTGATTTTTGAATTTCAACATCATCGGCATAGCCGTGATTTTTTTGTTCGATCCGTTTGTAGTGATTGTGAACCGCAACCGACAACACTTTTTTCGCCATCTCTTGACCGATCACATATTCATCAAGCACTTTGTGAATTTCAGCTGGCTTTGGAACACTGAGCTTCTCTCCAGACTGAAGACCACGTGTATTTTCTTCGGCAACGATATCGTTACACAAGTCGATGCACTCATCACAAATGTAAACGTTTGGACCAGCGATCAGCTTTTTGACTTCGCGCTGACTTTTTCCACAAAAGGAGCAGCAAAGGTCTAAGTTGTCATCGATTGGAGGTTGTTGCGACATGGCTTCCTCGTGTATGGCGAAAAAACTCGCCTCGTAGAAATCGTTATTTTTTCATTTTTCTGTATGTAACCACTTCATCAATAAGCCCATAATCTCTTGCTTGCTGCGCGGACATGAAATTATCACGCTCAGTATCTTGGGCTATGCGCGAAATATCCTGATTGCTGTGACTCGCTAAAATACCGTTGAGCTCTTCACGCATGCGAAGAATTTCTCGCGCGTGGATATCGATATCACTCGCCTGACCACGAAACCCGCCAAGAGGCTGGTGAATCATAATTCTGGCATACGGAAGCGCATGACGCTTTCCTTTGGCTCCGCCGGAAAGGAGGACAGCGGCCATACTTGCAGCCTGCCCCATGCACAAAGTTGAAACCTGCGGTTTGATGTATTGCATGGTATCGTAAATGGCCATCCCTGAAGTAACCACACCTCCTGGGGAATTGATATACAAAAAGATATCCTTCTCTGGATCTTCAGACTCCAAAAAAAGCAACTGGGCTATTACCACATTGGCCAAAGAATCGGTGATGGCTTCCCCAATGAAAACAATACGATCTTTCAAGAGGCGAGAGTAGATATCAAAGGCTCTTTCACCACGAGCAGACTGCTCAACAACCATTGGGATTAGTTCATTTTTCACGGTTTTTGCCTTTATGAAAGCTACTTCGTTTTTTTAACTTTGCTTGGTTTTTTTGTATTTTTTTCGTTTTTTTGAGCTACTCGTTTTATTTTAGCTTCATTTAGCACAAAATCAAGCGCTTTCTCCAAGAAAAGTTCAGATTCTACACGTCCCAATGAACCTTGTTGTTGTAGAAAAGCCTTCACCTCTTGAAGTGGCTTGCCAGCTTGCTTTGCCATGAGTTCAATGCGCGCTTCAATTTCGGCTGCTTCCACTTTGATGTCTTCCTGCTTGCCAATCGCGTTCACCAACAAGAAAGCTCTGGTGCGAAGCATGGCTTCATCATGATTTCCGGTAATAAACTGTTGCACGTCAAAGTGAGCTGTATCAAAGCTTTGCCCTTTTGACTCAAGCTCTCGCTTATGCTGTTCAAGCATAGAGCTGAGTTCGGTGTGTAACATTACTTCTGGAACTTCGATTTTATTTTTTTCGCACAAATGTTCGATGATTTTTCTGTGGAGTTGGCGACGATCCATTTCACTTTTTGCCTCTGCAATTCGCTTTTCAAGATCAGCTTTAAATGCTGCAAAGTTTTTGTAATCGCCTAAAGATTTTGCCAAGTCGTCATTAAGTTCCGGCACTATTTTTTTCCTGAGTTCTTTCAGCTTTACTTCAAACTCACCTTTTTTTCCGGCAACATCAAAATTGAAATAATCTTCGGGATAATCGAAGTGAATGGTGCGCGTCTCGCCCACTTTCATTCCTTTAATTTGATCTTCAAACACTGCCAACAACTGGCCGGTGCCACATTCAACCACAAAGTCTTTGGCTTCGGAACCTTTGAAGCTTTCGCCATCGGCGGTGCCCTTAAAGTCAATAAGCGCCATGGTTTCACCCGAGAGCTCACCCTCTTCAAGCGGCTCCAACTGTGTCATTTGTCTTTGCAAAACCGTAAGTTCATTTTCAAGGTCCTCTTCGCTTGCCTTACATTCTTCAGCCTCAAGCTTGATGCCTTTGTAATCTTCAACCTTTATCTCTGGAAAAACATCGAAAAGCGCACGGTATGAAAACGGCTTCCCTTTTTCGTACATGCCTGGCTCGATGCGTGGCTCGGAAAGGGGCTGCACCTTTGCTTCTTTTACTGCCTCTGGATAGGTATCCTGCACAATTTGCTTCACCAGCTCTTGGTCCATTTCGGCGCCAAGTTTCTTTTCAAGCATGGCGGTGGGAACCTTGCCTTTTCGGAAGCCGGGAATACGAACTTCTTTGGCCAACCGTTGCAAGGTTTTCTTGCGGCTGGATTGAATGAGTTTTTCAGGAACCTCAACGTTGATGGCCTGTTTTACACTGCTGATAGTTTCTACATGTGCTTTCATAATTTCCCTCTCATGCTGTTGACGTAAAATGTAATTGCGCGCGCTTATTCCATCTTCTTCCCTGAAGATCCAGCCAAAAAATGCACAAGGCCGGCACTTGCGGGCACACCCTTAGCGGGAGTTGTAAATGATATCAAGAAAAGGGGAAAAAGCAGATACTTTTTAGCACGTTCTATCATTTTTGGTCATTTTCGGCAGTTTCTTTGCGTTATAGGACGTTTTTACCATCTTTTCTCTTCGCGAAACGGAAAAAAGGTGAAAATCGGAATCAAAAAACTCGCCTTCACCTTAATCCACTCCTTCAAGGAAGAGGAGATAAAAACCTGGGTTATCCTTTTGCAAGAACTTACATATTTCGCTTGTCAGCAAAATGAAAACCCGATAGATAGGCCGCCGCTTCGAATAAATGGAATGCACTTTCTTCGAAGTTTCCTTGATTTTTGAGTGCTGCGGTGGCGGAA
>PCXC01000037.1:19372-53894 GCA_002796345.1 Deltaproteobacteria bacterium CG11_big_fil_rev_8_21_14_0_20_42_23
AATGTATTGTTTTTTAAGATAAGCCAAAGGTGAAATCTAACAGATAGCTAACAAATTATTCCAAAAATTGGAATCGCCGCGGTGGCGGAATTGGTATACGCGCTTGACTTAGGATCAAGTGGAGCAATCCTTGAGAGTTCGAGTCTCTCCCGCGGCACATGGCTTCTCTTACAAAACGATATGGACATACCTGGTATCTCGTTGATCGCATCGACGGAAAACAGAAGTGGATTAAATTAGGGCGAATTAGCAAAGCTGAAGCAAAGGCTGTTAAGGCTCGTTACGAATCCGATCAAACCTACCTCAAGCTTGACATCCAATCTAATAGCAGGATCACCTTCGCCGAATGCTCCGAAGAATATCTTCAATGGGCAAAAAATTATAAAGGTGCAGATACCATGCACAACGAAAAGGATTTGTTGAATTTTATGATAAAGACTTTAGGAGAACGAAAACTTGAAAGCATAGTCGTAGAAGATCTTGAAGCCCTTTGGAATAATAAGGGATATAAAGCAAACACGATACTAAAGCGAATTGCAGTTATACGAGCAATCTATAAATATGCTCTTCAAAGAAAATATCTTAAAAGAAATATATCCCTTGAATTAAAAAGACCTTCATTGCCTGTCCTTCCTCCTAAACATGTTAACCCTAAAATCATCGAGAAAATTTTTTCAGTTATGACTCCTGAGAATGGTTTTCGTTTTGAAAGTATCGCCAAATTTAAAATTCTCTATTACACTGGTCTTAGGCCAATAGAAGTGTTGCGTTTGCAGGCGCGTGACATTGATTTTACTCACAAGCAAATTCTTGTCCGAAAAAGCAAAACAAAGCGTTATCGCAGCGTTCCAGTACACCAAAACCTTATGGAGATTGTCACGCAGCTTACTCTTGGTCGTACTGATAAAGACTATCTCTTTCCTTCTCGTCACGATAAGTCAAAACACCAAGTTAATTTAAGAGGGGCACTCATAAGAGCTGTTGAACTGGCAGGTGTTAAAGGTGCTAAAATAACGCCTTACACATTTAGACATCAATTTGCGACAACCGTGTTGAACAACACAAGAGATTTACGAACTGTACAGCAACTGCTAGGACATACAACAATTCAAATGACAACGAGGTATGCAACTGCGTTAGATGATAAGCTTAAAGAGGCAGTGGATTCGTTATGATAAAAGAACAGGTATTTGAATTTTTTGGACTGACAAGCGTTATTGGCGTCATCTTGCATTTCGTGTTCAAAGAAGCATTTAAAGCTTTAATGCAAAAACAACTGGCAAAACATGATGAAAAAACCCAAAGATCACTTCAAAGTGAGAAAACTGAACTAAAAAAACAATCTGAATTACAACTTCAATCTGTACAACACGAAATGGAAAAAACTCTCACAATTATTCGGCTTGGAAATGAAAAAAATATTCACAATTTTCAGAATGCAAATCAACGTGTCCATGATGCTTATACAAAAATACTCTATAGAATTACTAGAACTCTGTGAAGACTCGGAAAGACTTTCTAAAATTCTTGTAACTGATTGGCTTGAGAAATATATGTTCGGTGGGGAATCCACTAAAAAAGATGATATAGAAAAAACTGTCGAGTATTTTTCAAATTACACTGAACACCTTCTTCATTCAAGACCCCTCACCTTATCAAATTATCAAAACTTAAGAGTTATGGATTAAATATTGAACTTGCTGACAAAGAACTTCAAGCCACCATGTGGCAAGCTTTTGTTCTTATCAATGGTTTTTTCAAAGTGACTCCATTTGTAAAACTTTTTGAAAATGCACATGGGGTATCTTGGGGAACTCAGATGCAATCAATAGTTCTCAATCGAAATAAAGAAAAAAAACAGAGGGTAGTTAGATTATTTTCCCTTTCTCAAATACCTCAAATCACAACTCACACCTACCTTGTTTATCAAGCAAGGCATGCCGTTGTAGCGAGAAAGCTTCAAAACAAGCATTCCTTCATTACCATTTCTTCGAGTGACTTGTCATGAGTGAAACTGAGATTCATCCCAACAAGAATTCCAACAGCAAACATAAAGATCGAAAATAAATATTGCTTCACAAATACACCTTACCTACCTGAAGGGCAACGCCCTTGAATAATTCTTTTCGTATAATTCAGCATCTCTTTATTCGTTGCCTTGAGCACAACAGTTTCATCTTTTAACTGAACATATGAATGCCAGGTAAAGGCTGAAAAACCAAAGAATGCAGCCGCTATAATCCATGGAAAAACCAACAATATTTTATTTCTCATAATCATCTCTCATTTTCGTAAATTCCAAGTGCTGCTTTTGAAGTTCTGAGAAGAAAATTTCAATGATAGATTCGAGTATCACTTGAGCCTTTCGATTTTGTTTTATTTCTGTTCCAGCTCATCAATCATCTTTGCTGCAAGAGTTTCAAAATTATTCCGTGGGCATTGTTCAATCTGAGTTTTCATTTCCCATGGTCTCAGAATATCTCTTGATCCAGTCGATCAGGCACCTTTCTCGTTTCACCAATTCATAGACGTCTGAACACAATTCAATTTTTGCTCTGTCGGAAAATGCTTTCAAACAATCCTCTTCAATTGTTTGTCCCCTGTCTTTACGATAAGAAAGCAATTTTTCTATACCTGGACATGGGTTACGAGGTTCAATGCTTGTTATTGACTTGCATCTTTTTGCGCAGCCACTTTTGGTCATCCCGAAGACCATCATAAAGATCAATGTCCATCCTTTTAAATTCCATTTGATCCTTTTGGTATTTTTTATTTGCTTCTCTGAGCGCATCATTTTCAGCTTCTTCTCGGTCAAATTTTCTGAATTTGTGCACGATCCAACCCACGACAACAAAAAGACCAAACAAAAAACTTGACCCTATGATAATGGATGTTTCCATCACTCAGCTTTCTTTATTTTCTCAGCTTCCTTACCCTTGTCAGCAATTCCTTGCCCAACAATGTATGAAATAATTATGGCCACTACTTGCATTGTTGTTTGTTCGGGAATTCCGAGAAAATAAAATAAAACTGCCGCAACTACGCCGCCCATTGCTGTCAAAAACTTTTTTGATTTAAAAACTCCCATTATGCTATCTCCTTGTTTTTTCGTTTATCCCAACGTTCTCCTGTGTCTTCGGTATCGTAATGGACAAAACCATCATAGAGACCAAGGCCACCATTCGGTATCTTTCCCTCATTGATAAGCTTCAGAATATCGTTATACACTTCGTTTGAAGAGTGATTGACAAACCAGAAATCACAAGCTGCCGCTTTCTTATGCCAACTTGTTTTCACACCCCCTACGAGAGTATTGTAGCGTTCAGTTCGATACCAAGAATTGACAATCATCGGCTCATTATACAAAGCTCTAATCGTTTCCAGATGAGGAATTAACTTGAGTGCGTACTTTTTAAGACAGAAAAAAGGGACAGGCGCGCCATCACGACAATCTATTTCATAAAGCTTAAAATGAGGTGAAATGTTGATGTGCCTCGTTTTGACAAGCTGCTCGTATACTTTTTTACTGAACCAATTCATTAAAAGAGTCCTAACAATGCTCGTTTAAGAAAGTCTGAAGAAGCTGCTCCAGCAGAGAAAACAAAAACAAACATCAAGATAGCAAGCAATTTGATCTTAAATTTTGTAAGCTTCATTTCTGCATCATAGGCCGAAATATGCTCATCAATTTTTTTATGCGTTTCTTCGTTTATTTTTGTAATGCGCTTATTTGTTTCATCATCTACTTTATGAAGCTTTTCTAACTTTTTCCAAAAAGCATCATGAATTTTGCTTATTCTGTCATTCGAAAAGGTTATTTCTTTTTCGATAGATTTGAGTGTGGCACTGATTGCGCCTAACTCTCTGTGAAATTCCGTTATATCTTCAGCCATCATAAACCTCTATGCATTGATGAGATACCCGATCAAATAAAACGTTTCATCCAGATCAGTACCGCCATCGCCAGTCGTCACATTCACAAAAATTTGAGTTCCTGCTGAAAACGACTCGACAACCTGTCCCATCCCCAATGCACCTTGGTCTACAAAATTGCCAACAGTGGTTGGAATCGTAAAAAAATTTGTAAGAAGATTATCGTAATTAGGGTTATTCGTGCCAACCGAGCCTTGAGATAAATTGCCTGGAGTGACGGAGGCAGTACATCGAGCAAGAATTTGTAAAGGAATAAGTATTTTTCCAGTTGGCACCATGTAAAGAAGTGTTGTTGCAACACTCAGCATGTCAACCGAAACGCTTCCTACAACTTGAATCCCACCAATGATAGCATTGCCATTCAGATCAAGATTACCACCAAGTTGTGGGTTTGCATCCTCAACGAGCGCTGCAATTCCGCTTCCTGAAGCCGTAAGATCTAGCCAATCTGCGGAGTTCATAGAATTTTTAATGCAGATATAAACTTTCTTACCAATAATATCAGCCCATAGAGACAAAACTTTAAATCCTTTGGTAATATCATCTGTATTGGTTGGTGCGCTTGTGCCATCCAATTTTGCTGGTAATTCACCTATTCCAAATGGTGGAAAAACAAATTTACCCATTTAAAAACTCCTTTTTGGTTTACGATAACCAAAAATACTAAAATTAATTGAGGCATCAACACCTGAAAAAACTGCAAATGCTCCATTTGAATCAATGGGAAAATTTTGACGATTTAAATTAATTGTCTGATTTTTAAAAACAGGGACGTAGGTATCAATAATCGAATTATCATCTAAAACATTTCCATCACTGTCATAATAATAAGATCCTTCAGCGTTTTCAGGACTAGTGTTACAAATAAAAAAGTTTTCAATGAAATATTTATAATTAGGATCGAGAGGGTTTGATCCATTCAAAGTTCCAGTAATATCAAAAGGAATAAAAGGACCACCTGTTGGCAGCACTTGTCCTATCTGCAAAAATTCTCTTCCGTCTTCCATGTCTTGCTGTAAATATTCAACACCAAAGGCATGAAAGGCTAGAGCACTTGTAATATCACTTCTAACCATTAATGTTCCGTTGATGTCTAAAGGGATGCACAAATTTTGCAGAATTAAACTGGAATCACTTTGAATTGAAACGTCATAATATAAAGCTGAAGTTTTATTTGGAACAGCTCCATCAACATCTAGAAAAATACGAGCCTTAGCAGAACTCAATGTCTTATTAACAACATTAAGTTGAGTAACTAAACCTTTTCTACCTACCGATGGCACGTATAACGTGGCGACGTTTGTATCAGCTGGTCTAGCCTGCCCTAATGTTTTCCATATAAAACCCATAAAATTACCTCAACATACGGAATAAGTTTTCAAGAAACTCAGTCGACCCGTTTACGTATTTTTCAGATCCAATAAAAACTATGTTCGTAGTGTCAAAAGAATTTAATGAATAAAATTGAGCGCCATTTTCATAAATAACTGGCACAGTGATGTTTGTGTAAATCCATGTGTTTCCTAAGTCGTTCAGTTGAGAACCACTCTTCAAATAGATCCCAGCATATAAATTATTAAAATTCATATTCACTGAGAACGGCATTTCGATAATTCCATGATTGATGATTGCAAGATTTGCATTCGCTAAAAGCTCCTGAGCGGCAGTGCCATCCACATCAAATCTAGATTGAAGATTGCAATAGGTTCCCGTTTCAATTTTCAAGCCATAAGCGCCAGCAAATGGCAGAAGATGAAAATCAAGAAATCGTGAAATTCGAGTAAATAATCTTCCTTGAGTTTGAATTCCATAGTTTGTGTTGATCGTTGCTAAATCCTGATCTATATCAAGCAATCCCCCATTGAGGTTTCGAAAAACATACGTGCCAGCATTTGGTTCAAGCGGTCCATTGATTTGAGAATTTCCAAAAGCATTTTGAACAAAATAAGTAGAAGCATAAGGACTTTCATTTTGAATCGGAACAGCGAATTCAGAAAAATCCATGAAATGAACTTTAAGGCGAGAAGCAATATTACGAATGAGAATAGTTGCTTCCCGCATCACAAAACCATTGACGTTGATTTCAAGATTGGGAGCGTTGAGCGTCCAGTAATTTCCAATACCCAAGCCTGGACCAGTACATATCACGCTTGCTGGGATGGCTGTGTTCCCCGTAACATTGATAATGCCAGAGACATTTGTGGTGACGTTTGCAAGTCCTTGCACAAGACCATAAACACCTTCAGCGAGATTGATGTTGACCTCGTTTAATAAAGCCAGCGAAACAATAGCTTCCGTAAATGCTTTTGAAATCGTTTGAAATGGAGCTGCTTGTGTGCCATTATTATTGTCGTCACCCGTTGCTGGGTCCACGTAAAATGTTTCTTGAAGTGATGTCCCTGTTTCGACAATGGTCCAATTATTCGCAACGGGAGCAGCTAAAAAATCATAACTTGTTTTGAGTTCATAAACCAAACCATCATCGAGGCATTTCACTCTCATGCCGTGTCTCAGACGAGAAATGGGAATAGCATCACGATCAGGAACCGTGCCCATGATTCTGAATCCACCTTTTCCAAGCCTGCAATCGTGAGTTGGGTAGGTGTCGGCAGGATTATTGGGCACAACAGGCCCTGCTACTTGAATGCCTTGTTGTAAGGTATCATTCCCCATTAGAAAATCTCCCAATCAATATTATTGTCGTTTTGAACATCGAGGGTTTTGAGAATAATATAATTTTGTGCAAAACCCCGGTCATTGATGAGATTATCAACAAATGTTTCATATCCGTTGAAATCAAATCCTCCGATTTGTGTGTTCACTGGGTTGCCATAAGCTTGTGGATACGCGATGTATAAATAATTATTTCCTCCCCCCACACTGGCATCAAAATTATAAACATGCTGACGATTTGCATCGAGTTCAATTGAAGGGCCAAAGTTGGCCATAACTTCCACACCGGTATCAATATCATTCGCTTGAGAAACGCCATGATACACGCCTGGAAGAAATAGAACTGATGTTATTCTTTGTGATGGGTTTCCTGCTGGAGCGCCATAAGACTCATCATCCCCAACGGCGTCAATGGTCCAGGTTGTATTCACGATAATACCAAGGTTATTGAGCTGAATTTGACGAAGATTATTGGCAAGGACACCAACACCTTGGTCGATTTGCTGCGAAAAGGGATCGTTCGCATTCCGATTGTATGTCCACGAGAGCAAAACATCATCAACGATCGATCCAATTTCAACCGTGCCTACATTATTTGTAAATGATGAAAGGGCATGAAGAGGAATAATCAATGCCTCACTAATGCCAGTGCCTTTCCCCAGAGTACTGATGCCAGCCCGACGTGATATAAAATTGTCTCCAACATTGATCCCTTCTTCAAAAACAATTCCACCTCCAGGAGCACCTGGCTGGCCTACATTATTGACTTGCCCCGAATCAGCAAAAACAGACACCCAAAAACAGATGAAGCATATTGATAAAAGAAATTTTTTCATAATTTGCCTAATTACAAAGATATTTTATCACGTCCCCGATATTATCTCCGGCAATCCAAATTTTATTTGCATTTCCATTGACCGTGACATTGCTGATCGTGCCAGTAGACACAATATGGAGCCCCTCATTGGTCCCAATTGCATTCGTGATCGTTGAACCGCCGATGTAAATATTTCCTTGGTTGTTGATTCCCGATTGAAAGGTACATGATGTTGCTTGTAAATCTGGCATTTGCTGACGATCAAGTGCACCAGCTGCAGCAATGGTAATAGAGCCATTGTTCAAATCCAAAGCCCACTCGAAAATAGGTGCCGCAGTTCTATTTTCTAGTGGGTAGTTAATAACTGCAAAGGCAGGAAGGGATAAAAATGTAAATATCAGAAAAGTAATGAGCTTTTTCTTCATGGTCGGAGCCCCTTTTTGAGGAAAGTGTGACACAAAAAGAAAAAGCTAAAAATAAACTAATGGGTGTTAGGATTTAAGTTGTAGTCCTATGCTAACTGTCCGGTACAGATAATTGAAATGTCGTATGCCATATTGTCATCAGAATTTACGCAGTTCACGTTACCATTATTATCATCTTCATGGATAGTTACATTCACATCAATACTTCCAGCTTGAACATTAGAGTAAGAAATAATTTGTTGTCTATACCTACTAGCTATTACATCTCGTACCCCTAATGCTGTTCCTTGAATAATATAATTCGCATCTGCGAAATCATTGTTAAAAACTATATTGAACGTCATACCAGAGTTATTATCATCAGTCACAAGAGTAGGAACGCCAGCAATATTATTGGAAGATAACACTACGATCGTTCCACCATTAACATCAGCTGTGAATCTTATTCTTGATGTACCAACTTGAAGGGAATCGACATAGTTTTTTGTAGCTGCATCTTGAGCAACAGCAGGGTCTAGAACATTATTGATACGATTATTACCCATTGAAGCTGGACCGGTAAAAGCACGTGCGCCACTTGCCAAAATATATTGAGGATGGTCATCATCGGCCAAACCACCGAGTTGACCGTGATCGAAAAGACTTTCATTGATGATTTTGAGTGATATGGCAGCATCAAGTTGGGTGAAGATATTCCCATTGAGCGCAATACCTTGATTTTCAATAACACTTACAATTTCTTCTTGTACGTTATTATGCCATGTTTTTTCAAATAGCGTTCCTGGCAAACCACCTTGAGCATCTTTGTCTTCAAATAAATTGGCGACATGACCATCAGCATCTACACGTTTCATTTTTAACCCCCAAAATTAAACACAACAAAAGTATGAGCCGGTTTCAGTTCTTGAATTTTACAGAGCATATATAAATCGTCTGGTTGCACTGGTAGATTGATTTCAATCACAAACATACACTCAAGTCCGGTTGAGCGAGCATCACCACACCTTGCTTCACCACACCGAGAAACACGACATTCAATAATTTCAAATTCAGCCTCATCAAATCCAAAACCTTCCAGTAAATCCTCAAAAAACTGTCTGCTTTGCCTATTATTGTTTGCTAGCTTCTGTTTAATCTGATCTCTTCTCTGGTCTAATGTCTGACTTTCAGGATCATCTACACAAGCATCAGGTAAACCTAAATATCTCTCCCAATCACTAATAAGCTCAAGCGTACGATTTGGATCAGCTTCTACTAGGAGTTGAATATAACGATCTTCAACTCTGCAAAACTCAACTGCCATTGAATCAGTGAGAAGCGAAATCGCGCTTCCATCTTCCTTATTCCAAGCTTTTCCGCGTGGAAGCAGTTTTCGCATTAGCGCCTTAAATTTTTGTAATCCTACAGATTCTGCCATGTAATCGTCCCTAAAACTGCTATTTCACCTGCATTTGGTTGAAAATTTACTACAGGTGCGAGCAAGTTGTGATCCTCTTCACCAACAGCTAAACTAATCGCCTCATTGATTCTACTGAGTAAAATTGTTCCATCATGAATCAAATTTGGAGTTTTGAATGTTCCAACAACCTGTGCATCTCGCGCTATCAAGTCCTTTAATTCTTGTGTAACGGCATCTCGAACAGCTTGCGTGTTTGGCTGAAGTGCTATCATAAAATCCAGTGGTGCAGGTGTGGGAGGAAAAACGATCACATCAGCAGTAATTGGTCGAACGGTATCAATGTAATCTTGAACTTCTTGAACCTTTGCAGCGTCAGGAATAATATTTGTTTCACCATCTTCAACCACGAATACTGCAACCGTTCCCAAACCAAACCAACCTGGACCAACCCAAACTCGCGTAATACCCGCAATACTTAAACCCCATGCAACATAATCTCGAACGGCTCCACCAGCGGGGGGCTGTTGAATTCTCTGGAGCAAACGCTCTCTCAACTGTTCTATTGTTTCTTGATCTTCTGCCTCTTGAATGGTGTCATTAACTGTCACGTTTGCATCAACTCCAACGATAGGAGCAACAAGCTGTAAGATACTGCCATCAACAACATTTCCATTTTCCGCTGCAACTACGGCTGTAGCCTCTACGATAATTTCTCCTTCGATGACTTCATCAACACCTTGTTGAGTGACATTGATAATGAAAAAGGTATCACCTGGATTTGCATCTTCTCGTACTCCATTTTGTGCATCGGTAATCGTAAGAACATTGGCTATAGCATTCGCAGACCAAGCATCATCTACATCCAGGACGGCCGCAATTTTTGCTGCAACTGTCGCATCATCATCATTTGCATTGATTGTGGTAATTTCAACATTTCTATCTTGTTGTAGTGCCTGAACTGGTGCGGGCGTTCCTGAGTTATCAATATCAATCCAAACACCCGCAGAACCATCAGCATCATAAAGAATAAAGTAGGTTCCATCTAAAGAGCCACCAACGTCAGCTAATGTTGTAAAGTCGGTGATTTCTTGTGCGCCAACAACGCCAGCAGGGATTTCTCCTTCCGCATCTGTTTGATAATCAACATTATCAGAACGTCTTATGATTGTATTTTGTGGAATGATACTCCCTACATCTCCTGTGAATTTCACCTCAACACGGGCAAAGGTTGCAGCTTTTTTTGAAAGTCCCCACACACTTGCCCAACGTTCCAAAAACTCATCTTCGGCTGTATCTGGTATGAGTTGTCGTGAAAGCCAATCAAGATGACCATGAAGCATATGAGAAACACCTGCTATTGCTTTAGCAATAGCATCTTCCACGCTACGTCGTAAAATTGATGCTATCCCAAGTCCTTCACGAATATCATTTTGAACTCGTGTCACAATTGACGGTAACAATGGTCTGTTAAACGGCATTGATTATCACCCCATCTTTCTCAAAATTCCAAAGCACTTCATATCGTTCAGCATCACCAGAAGGCCGAGTGATGTTAATATTCAGACAAATGATTTCTCGTTCAGGATAGCGAGCAACAACTTCCACATTAGATGCAACACCATCCTCAATCATCCACTCAAGGCTTTTTCTTGCAAATTGTTCAAAGTCATTAAGAGTTGGTTGCGTTTGCTTATTTCGTTCAAGAATCCAGAGTTTTGAGCCAATTTCATCGCCTTCAACTTGTGAGATCATATCTCCCCACCAGCCACGTTTATCATCATGACCAAAAGGAAGCTCATTCTCCTCAGCTCGTTGATCGGTAAAAAGTGAAATGAGTACGGCCGTTCTCAAACCATCTTCCAATTTCAAGCCAGAACTCAGAACGTCAAGGTCAATGACAACCTGATTGTTTATATATAACGATAGTCCTATATCACTCATAATTATAAATTCTGGTTTGGAACACCTGTTTGTCCACCACTATCACCAGGATGATTGTGAGCATTGAAGGTGTTTTTAATTTCCTGTAATCCCGTACCAACATTTTGACTTTCAATATCTTGCACAGCTACTATTCCTCCAAAGAAGAAGGCATTGATACCTCCGCCTCCTCCAAACCCTGAACTCAAACCACCACTTATTCCAAACGATGGCGTTGTATATGTCGTCCCAAGAGGTGCCACCGCTGTAATTTGTTGAGCATTTATTTCATAGTCATTCGTATTTATTTCAACCTTTTGCGATGCATTGATCCGGAAAGTCGCAGTATTGACTTCAATCGTCTTTCCTCGTTTTAACTTTATAAAATCTCCCTCATCTGAATAAAGCGCCACTTCACCTGGTTGTAAGCTTTTGAGGCGATAGCGTCTGTCATCAACAGCAACAATTAAACCGTGCTCTCTATTCCCAGAGGGGAAAACAACCACTCCTTCAGCACCAACAAATGGAACACTCGTAAATCCGTAATTTTGAAACCTTTCAACTTTGTCTTTTATTTCATCAGCAAACAACTCCATCTTCATGAGCTGCATTTTTGTTGTATCATTCACAGCGCTTACTACAGCTCTGCTAACCATCATCGCAATGCGATTTCTCAGTGGCTGAACAGCTCTTCTAAAAAAATCCAAGAGGTCTGCCATTACGAATCCTTCCATCCTAACTTTTCGATAGGATCATTCTCTTTTTCAATAACTGACTCAGGTTCAAACGCATCTTGTCGTCCCAAGCTCATTTGGCTTACTGTTCCTCCACTGTTTGATTTTGTGAACGTAATATTGTTCATCAGCATTTCGCTGGTGATACCCAACATTTTACAATCAACATCAACCAGTTCATTCACCTTCCAAAGTGTTCCATCTCTTTTTTGCCAACCAGCTACTTCAATATCCAGCGTAACACCTTCAGCAGCTCTAACACTTGCCTCCCATTCTGCACGTTTTTGTGACTCTGTTGTATTGAGAGATGTCTCACCAATGACAAGCAATGGTCGATAACGAACAATTCCTGTATCTTGTGCAGTACCACGAGAACTGGCTGCATTTTTTCCATGAAATTCATCCGTCCCCGCTGTCTGACCTTTTATAAAATAATTACTAAACCTTTTTGAATTATCATAGTTCACCGAACCTTTTAAAATATTCACACCCTGAACAAGAGCTGTATTACTTTTTCTTGAACCTCTTCTCGTAAGAACAAGGTCTCCATTTTCATCTGAAATAAGCAATACGCCCCGTATTTTTGCAGCCCGTGATAACGCTTCAAAAACTGACTCTCCTTGCTTAATAGTAAATGGGTCAAAAGCAGCGCCAATATCTGTTTCCACTTTCAATTGAATACCAAAAGGAGAAAGAAATCGTTTTGCTAACTCTTGTAGGTTTAATCCTCGAAATTCACCTGGGGGATCAATCACAGAGCAATCAACTAAGTCACCTGTCTTATCTCTTCCCGTAAGTGTAATAGTTCTGGTGCTTGCATCAAAATTTGCATTGAGGCTGTCAATATACCCATTGATGATCTGTTGCTTTCCAACATAAACCCCAACATTCTTACCTGGCTTTAAGGGCCACTGGGCATTTTCTTGCCTCCAACGATCAGAAATATTAACTGAAAAACTTCCAGAGATTTGAGTCATACTTTTTGCTACACTGACATTTTCCCATGCGTGGTACACTCTGTTGTCAATGACAAGTGAAACTGAATTTTCAATCTCACGTCCGTCTTGTATAATTGCTGGGATGTTAACCATGAGCCAACACCTCCAATGATGACCTTCCAGGGATAAAGGCAGGATTCCTCACTTTGTTTCGATCAATAATGTCTTGCTCTAAGTCACGAGATTCATAAATATCATAGACAAGAATCAACGAAGGTGTAGTGATGTCGGTTGTAAATTCTGCGATACTTGCAAGACTTGTTCCTGGATTTGGCATAACTGCTCGCAGCAATGCCTTTAAGTCACTAAGAGCAACAAAATAATCATCATCAACAACCGAATTCATTTCACGTTCAAGAATGGCCACAATATTCTGCCTTGCTTCTTCAGCTTCATTCAGTGATTTAAAACCATCTCTCAGAAGATTTACATTTCCCTCAGAAACCTGTTTAGCCTCACGAATAAATGATTTTGCAGCCATAGCCACAGCCGTCTGACGAATAAGACTCCTCAAAGCCTCTCTATTTTGAGCTTCACGAACTCTATTTGGGGTAAGTGTAGGAATTTCAGCAAAATCATCCCCGAATGAATCAAGCGAAAGATAAAAGTCGAGAGCACTTTTTTTCCTATCAGTTGTATCGGCTACGTTTTGTATCTCTGTAGAAAGTGAGTCTGACAATGAGCCATTTTGTGTTACAAGAGAGTCAACATTTCGTTCAATGTTTGTGAGATTTTGTTGTACTGTAGATGCAAAATCCAAAGGCGAATGAATTGCCTTAAAGCTTCCCCTGATTAAATCAAGTGAACTCACAATCGTGCTTGATGCAGAAGACACCATATAACCAGGGGCTAGAACTAAATTATAGGAATCTGAGAACACCCTTTTTGAAAGGTCTAAAACAGCCTCGGCTTTATCAATAATGTTTTGACTGTTATTGAGAATTGTTGAGGGGAATTGAAATTTTCCCGCCTCTACAAAACTGATATTGAATGTTGCAATCCTTCCTTCTCGTGTATCTTCTTTCAAAGAAAAACCGGTACAAACAACATTGAGGTTCCCAAGATAAGGATGAACAAGAATACCTTCACCACGCTTCTCACATGCTCTTATCAGGGCATCACGTGTTTGAAAGTAATTATCTCCAAGGATGTGACATTGAATTGAATACTCACGCGCCTCACGACCCATGTCTTCTGTGTAGGGCTCGTCACGTTCGGGAAACTGATGCGTAGTTGTCCGCCTACCACCAGAGAAATCATGGCTATCAATTAAAAATTGAATTCCTCGAAATGAAGCTGGTCGTAATTGATCTGTCCAAACCATAGTTTACCTATTGCGGAAGCGCAGCCAAGCCCACGCTCAAATCTAAAATTCCATCGTTCTGAATAGGATTGATCCGTGTTCCTGGTGGAATATTCGTAAAATCAACCCCCACTCTCGCATTGTTAGTTGTTGTTCTGTTGATAATATTACTACCGATTGCACTCGCTTGAGGTGTGCTTGGTTGCTGATTATTCCCAGCAAAAGCATTCCCAGTAAGAAAATTAAAACCACTTGCAATTCCAGAGCCTATTGTCCGAAGAAATGAACCGATAGGGCCATCCCAAAGATCAGTGAAAAAACTTTTCACTTGTTCCCAATTTTTAACTACGAGACCAGCAGCGCTGATAAGCCAACCAATGGGAGTTATGAATTGAATCAACTTTCCTATTGGAGAATCCCAAAGTTTTATGAATGTCTGCTTGACCTTCTCCCAATTTTTAATCACCAAGAAAGCAATGGCAGCTAATGCAGCAACAGAAGCTATTACAAGCCATATTCCATTTGTCTTTAAGAGAAAAAAAAGAGACTTCATAACAGAAATAATTGTTACAAGAGCGCTTCCAAGCTGAACAATTCCAACAATAAGTTTACCAGCAATGAGAACACTAAGAGCAACTCCTGCTATTTTTAAAAACTTGAAAGCTTGTGATAAGATGGGAACAATATCTCTGAGTTTCAATATGACTTCTTTTAGTTTTTCTACAAACTCAACTACCTTTTCTCTGATAAGAGCTTTATTTTGTTTCGTCCATTCTATCATTCTCTTTACAATATCAGTAACAATAGGAATGAGTTCTGTTCCAAGCAAAATTTTAAAACCACTAAAAACTGTTGTCAGTCTAAAAATCGTATCGTTAAAATCTTCAGCTTTTGTCGTTGCTTCTTTATCGAGTAAAAATCCAAGCTCTTCAAGTTCAACACCCTGGGCCTTTAAAGCATCTGACCCTTGATTGAGAAGATTGATAAGTTTCGTTCCTGCTCTTCCAAAAAGTTCTTGAGCAGCAGTTGTTTTTGCAATCCCATCTGGCATTTGTGAAAAAGCATCGGCTACAGCTAAAACCCCCTCATTCATATTTTTGATCTTACTTGGATCAATTCCTATTCTTTCAAAACCTCTCTTGGCAGTAACAAGACCACTGTTTGCATCGCTGATAACACGAGCAAAGCGGACGACTCCTTTATTGAAATCTTCCTGATTGGCTCCGGCAAGTTTTGCAGAAAATGCATATTTTTGGAGTTCTTCTACAGTCAAGCCAACCCTTGCTGAAGTTTTGGCAAGATCATCAGCAAAGTTTGCAGTACTTTTTGTGATTGCTAAAATACCAGCACCGGCAGCCCCAAGAGCAACACCAACTGGCAATAAAGCGCTTCTAATGTTGCCTAGACCTTGTTTAAATTGATTCGTTGCAGAATTGAGCCTGTTGAGCTGACTCTTTGCTTTGAGAGCAAAGACCTTAAAGCTTCCCTGAACGCGCTTTATAGGGTCATTTAAAGCCTTAATATTTCTTCCAATTGACTGAAGTGGACTTGAAATTTTGTCAATTGCAGATAATTTTATATTGAAAGGAAAATCAGCCACGTTTTTTCATCTCCTCGTGTATTTCTTCGCACCGATCAATCCAAAAAAGCAGGTCATCTGCCGTAATGTTATCAAGGTCAGAAAGCGAAAAATGAAATGTGTACGCGAGAAGACCTAGCCACTGTTTCCAGTCTTTTGGCCACGCGCTAAAAAATTTCCGATGACCTCCGACATCTTTTGCAAATCAACTAAGTCTAATTCATCAACCACTTTGTCAGGCACTTCTACTAAATCCTTCATTAAGTCGATAAAATCTCCTGTATTCATATTATCAGGATTGAAGCGACGCATATCTTTTGCTTTTGGCCTTCGTATAGTTAGCTTTTTATAAACCTCTGAGCCAAACTCTATCGGGTAATCTAATTCTATTGTTGCCTCTTTTGAACTCATAATTACCTCTAAGCTGTAATTTCTTCAGCAGATGTTCCTTCAAAACGTACTTCGATTTCACCTTCTTCAGTCGTAATATTCCCATCACCAGCATACCAAGCTTCACGCAGGAGAATGATTTTGCTATTCGCAAGACTAAGCGTCACCGTTACATCACTTAAAGCAAGAAGAGCATTCTTTACATCAAGATCAACATCATCGGTAAAAGCTCCTTCAATGAAAGGAACCTGGGGCATTTCTTTATAACCATGAACGCTATCAGAACCTACTACCGCTTCTTTTTTGGGATGACCAAGATTATAGGTAAAATTTCCTTTCGCTCTAAATTTTGTTCCACCTATAACTAAGGCAATCAAACCACCTCGACGACGAGCCATATTTTATCTCCTTTAGAGTAAAAATTGAATTTGTACTCCGGTGACACGTAATTGGTTAATCAGATCAGGTGGCAAGAGGATGTCGAGCCGATCAGGATCACCAACATTTCTTTCAACGATTAAATCACGCTTAAATTGGTCAATATTTTCTACCAAACCCAGTTCTTCCCATTGTCTAAACTTTGCGACAGCTTCAGCCTTTGCAATTTTAGGTGTTACAATTGCCTGTCCAGGGCCATAATTCACACCGTCATTTGCAAGTTTATGATTCGGAAATTTCAGCAAGAAAGTATTCCTAAAATCAAAACGAAGATATGAAAGCGTGAGCACTGTATTCACATTCAAGAAACTAATATCTGGTGCACCAAAGACATTCGTTTTGAATGTTGTAATCATCCGTTCAATACGGACATTTCCACCATCATCAACGAAATAAGTACTGATTCCATTTTCAAGGAGTTGATTACGTTCCTGGCGTGTAAACTGCTCTGTTTCTTTTGGCGGAAGCAGTTTTAATAATTGCAAAGTCTGAAAGGGTCGAGCAGGGTCTCGCTGTGCTGCAAGTGCAATTCGTCCAGCCATTGCACCAACCCATTCCCAAGGGGAGTTTGGTCCTTCTATGGTCATAATAGAAACAAGATGACTGTTTCTGCTATTCCCAAGTGCTGTAAGACCACCAAAAATATCTCGTTTAGCACTAAGCGCTATGCCTTCATTTTGACGTAATGGCCCCCAACGATCAGTCAACTCAGTTTCCATTGCCGTTAAGTTCGCTGCATCTGTGTATGGGAAAGCAATAATATTATACTGTGTTTCTGCAAGTAGGTTGATAACAAGACTAACATCAGGATTGCCTGCACCAACAGCCATGTCAACAATATCAGCAGTAAGACCAGCAGGAAGTTTTTCACCATCAAAATAATTTAAACGAATATCAATTTCATTTCCAAGCTCACCACCATTTTTTGCGGTGAGATCAACTATCGTATCGTCAACTCCGTTTACAACAGCAGTAACAACAGCGTCGGCATCAGCAGCAATAGCAGCTTGAAGCGCAGCAGCAACGTCAGTTGGGGTATCGGTTGTAGCAACTGAAACACGATAGCGACGACCTGCTATATAAACATTCAAAAGACCTGCTTCAGTTGGAACACCGCCAATATCTATTTGCCAAACAGCTTGAATAGCAGCTCCATCATCTGCAAGAGGTACAGCCAAAAGTTCCGTAGATTTGTTATTATCTAAAATTTTCTCACACATTTGAGCAAGATGCGAACCTGGCCCATATTTTTTTCTAGCTTGTCCTGCACTCGTAATATGAGAAAACGTCAAAGCTGCATCAGTTCCAGCAACAAGTTTTTGACCTATAGCGAGAATTTTATAAGGTTGAATAGAAGGCCCTTGCTGTGCATTTGTATTATCAAATTCAACATAAACAAATGGCACTCGTTGGTTTGCTGGTATCTCGTTAAAGCTAATAGTCATAGCTTTTCTCCCTTATCTTATTTAGATTTTTCTGTGCTCTTTTTTGATTCTTTTACTTGCACGCTTGAAGGTTTTTTACTTTTATCTTCTTCAACAAGGACACAATCACCGTCTTTCAGGCGACGTGCCCAAAATTTATCCGTAATATCAACTTCAATACCATCAGCAGGAATATGCTTTCCTGTCTTAGGATCAGGTATCCTATAATTTGGACTAAAAGGTTTCAGTTTTACTTTTGTTGATTTGTTTTTCATGTAAAAACCCCTTTATAAGTTAATTTCATCTTCCGCATCAATATTGCCATCAGGATCACTATCGTGATGTCCTATGTCATAGTCTATATTTACTCCCGCTAAATCTGTGATATTTCCGTGCTGTATTTGATTATCCTGTACTTTCGGAAGATCGGTTACGTATTGACAGATCAACGTTATCTTTGTGCTTCCTAACTTCCTTGCTCCATCTTCCCGGAAATCCATATCGATATTCACAAGAAGTATTCTATCACACGTATCATTTAATGTTTCATCAACGAATAAAAGTGATTCAACCTGGTCAGCAATTGTATCGAGCGAGTCTGTTAGTGTTTTTTCATCGTTTGCACCTGCAACAATCTCAATATTTACGAATAAGTCTCGCTTGAATGAGAGAGGTGCTCGATCAAACTCTTCTACTGGCTCTGATTTAATCGTCACATTGATTGCTGGAAGATTTAAACCATCGTCCCAATGAGCACTTGCTTGATTTGAAAGAACATTTACTCCTGCATCAGTATTATTGAGGAGAGTGTTAACGATAGCTTCTCGAATCAACTGGCGCTGATGCATTATAATACCTCATGAAGGAATAAACTTGCTCCCCCTTGTCCATCTTCTTGTGAATCGTGAACCAAATATTTTGCTCCACTCGCAAGAATCTCAACCTGATCTCCTTTTCTTGGACTTGCTGGTAAGTCAGACAACTTTACCCCAATTCGAGGAGCATTTGAGCTAATCACCATTTCTGTGTCAGGATCAACATGCTCAAACTTTAAATCAAAGACCGCTTTTATATCTATCGGTATACCTGTAACCTGAGAGGTATACCGCACATCTTCACCCATGGTAGGTATAGCAATATCGAGCACCTTTCCAAAAAGTTCCTTGAAGCTCGCCATACATTTTTATTATCCTTTCAAACGACATTGAACTGTTGCTGCACCAACACCAGCAGCAGCAAAACACATTCCAGCAAGAACATTTGTACCAGCGCCATCTGCAAGAGTCAATTCACCTGCACCAGCATCCCAATAAAGATTGTCGCCCTGTACCATATCGTTATCAGTAGTCTTTGGAAGTGAAAAAACTCCTCCTAGACGCAGTGTTCCTTGAGCATCTGCTGCAATATTTACGCTTGCAACTCCAAGCCGAGTTACAACGAGGACAGGATCACCACTGGCAATAGCACCAGGGCCTGGATTTGTGTATGCCATTGCATCGCCTGGTTGAATAAAGTTTTTCATAATCATTTCTCCTTTATAAACTTAATTTACTAACCTGCGTTTAGATAAAGACCTCTGTGGTCAATGACTTTTGCAGCACCATCATAAGTTGCTCTGATTTCAACACCGTCGGTATCAAATCCAGTACGAGTCGTAATTCTTGGCCCACGCTGACCATCGAGTGTACCCAACTCAACAATGTCAAGCTGACTTACATCTGCGGTGAGATACCAGGCTGTTAATGAGACAGCATCAAGACGTGGTTCCGCAGCAAATTGGAGTCGACCAAAGAAAGGATTTACAGCGGTTTGGTCGGTGGCTCCCATTTGAGCAGCTAAAACCCCAGAAACTAATTGCTGAATCTCTGTTTCTAAAGCAGCAGGGCCAAATACCCATCGACCTTCTACATTGATAGGAGCGCCATTCAATCCCGTTTGAACTCTCATTGCAGCTCGCGCAATCCCAAGAGTTCCAACATTCGGTGCACCAACTTCACCAATACCTGCTAAGTTTGCATGAACAACGCTGAAAAGGGGTTGGTTGTCAGCCATATTCGCATTATTGGTAATCTCCGCCCATACAAGATCACTTTCAAGATCACCAGTCGCTCGACCAAACAAGAAAGGAATTCTCGTAAATGCATCCAGGTCATCATTCACAATTACTTTTCGAGTAATGCTGACGATTTTGCTGTAGGTTTTTGCAGCATACTTTTCAGCACCTTCACCAATTGTTCCTCTTTTTACCTCTCCATCATCAAGCACTTCTTCAAGACGTGGAGCATCTCCGAGCTGAACACGGCTCACTTGTTTGAAATCTTGAAGTGCTATACGACGCGTAAATGGGGCAAAAGTCTGAGGTGCAGACTCATAACCATTGCGAAGCGTCTTAGTTGCAATATTTTCAAGAATAAGTGGAAAGTCATCAGTTGTATGAAAACCATCTCGATAAGCTTTTCGTGAGCTGCCCAGCGCACATTCAGCAATTTCGCTATGTGACATTCCGGCAGTTCTTACACCATCTTGTTCAAGACATTTACGGGCAATCTCAACAAGACTCATGTGAACCCATTCACGACCTTCATCTTTAAGCTCATGCTTCTCAGGCATGGCACGATGCAAAAGGGCTGATTCAATCCCTACTTTTCGATAATGTTTATAATCCATGTCAGAAACCTCCGCTCTCACGTTATTGGTATGGGCCTTTCGTTGCTGTGCAGAAAGCTCCTTCACGATCAACTTTCTTGCATCATTCATTGATGTATTTTTGTTTATCAGATTCTCAGCAAATTCATAAGGTAAGTTTGCACTTCTTACCGCATTGAATATATCGATTGCGTCTTTTGCAGTAAGGGAACGTTCATCGCTGTCATCGTCATTGCTTTCATCAGATGATTCTGAATTTGCATCGTCTTTAGATTCACTAGATTCAGCAACTTCTTCTCCTTGAGTTTCCTCTTTTTCTTCTTCCTGAGATTCTTTTGTCTTTTCTTCCTCAAGTGTGTCTTCACGCTTCTTGGGCTTGAGTTTGTTCATGTTTCTCTCCTCTTCGTTTGCCAAAAGAAACTGGCATTCATTTTTTTCTAGTTTTCTAAATTTTGCCTCGTTGTCAGCAGGAATAGGAACTGCCGAAATTTCAAAAGGTTCCCAGTCAACTGCCCTTAAAACTTTGATGCCTTCTTCAGCATCCAGCTCTTTAAGTTCTTTAAATTTATAAACTCTGTAACCAACACTGACGTTTCTAATTATTCCATTTTTGACATCATTAAAAATAGGTTGGACTTCTTCTCTATCTGAGAAACGAACAGTAGCTGTTCCTTTTTTTCCATCAACACTTGCTGATTCAACCACTCCAATGACATCCCCAAGTGAAAAACTTTTGTGACTATTTAACAGCGGAGCACCATTGTTCAGACGTTCTAGCCTCACATGAGATGGATTCATGGAAAGTTCTTCCATGAAAGGTTCGTCAAAAAAAGGCTCCCGTCGCACACGAGACTTCGTTGTAAACACAACTTCCATCGTCCTTTTTTCTTCATCAACAGAAGAAGGCTGCACTTGGGCTCTTAAATTAAGAGACTGGATATTTTTCTTTTTCATAAATTTGCCAAATAATATTTTGGCTTGATTATGGAGCAGAGAGAAAAATCACACAATAAACTAATGGGTGTTAGGATTTAACTTTAAGGAGAACTTTCACTTGAAGTTAATTGAAGATCACCATTTTGCTTTGTTTTTCTTGGATCAGAATCAAAGATAAGCTTTCGCGCATCAATCATTTCGGCATCGCCTTTAATTTCATCAAGTAGTTCAGTAGGATCAAATCCATACATACGAACCACTTCACTATAGCTCATAAAACCTGATCGGACTGCATCAACGAGGGCTGGTATTTCTTTTGTTGGGTCAACCATTTCTCTCTTGGGTGGAGTCCAAGAAATGCTTACGCCATCAAGATTTTTTCCAGTTGACAGGATCAGTACTTCTTTAAACCATGAAAACATTGGATTCAAAAATTGAGGCATAAGTATATTACAGCGCCATGAATCAATATTACGTTGAAATTTAAGCCATCCCATACGCGCACTTGAGAAGTTTACTTCAGAGTAATCCCCTGTCAAAACTTCGTAGGTAACACCTAGACCTGTGGCTATCGCATGGAGATTCACGGATAAATACTCTTTATAATTTTCAACTGTTGGTGGGCTCGAAAAAGTGACTGTTTTCCCTGGAGGTAAATGCTCCCATTGACCAGGCTGAACTCTTTCACCTATCTTGTTACTTACTCCATTTGTAGGCGGATCAACAGGATCAGTTATGTCATGAACAATGCCCGTAAAACACGCTGCAATTTTTTGCCTTACCAGTTGAGCATCCTCATATTCATCAAGATCACGAAGTCGAACAATACAAGGTGCTAACCAAGGAATCCCTCTGATTTGACCACTTCGCTCAACCTTATAAATATGAAGCACCTCGTCCGCAGGTACACGAACAAGCGTTGTGTTTCCCGTCCCATCTCCTGGATGTTCTTGAAACATCCAATACGCTGTTCTTCGTCCAAGAGGGTCAAATTCAATACCTTGTTTAATCAGTGGCTTTGTTTCTTGTTCTTTCGTGTAATCAACAAAATCACCTTCTAAAATTTGAATTTGAAAGGGAACGGGAAGACTGTCATCATCAACAAACCTCTTTCTGATAATAAGTTCTCCACCTTCGGCAATTGTTTTCATCACTACATTCTGAAGTCCATAAAGATTATGACGACCCTCAAAATCACATGCCTTTGTTAGCGCCCATTGCTTCCAAATATTTTCAACATCTGCTTGAAGATTTTTCTTGTCTGCTTTTATTTGCCCGATAATTCCTTTGCCAATAGTTTCCCCTGCAATGGCATTGATTCCAGCTCGCGCATAAGGATTATTACGAACAAGGTCTCGTGAACGTTGACGAAGTCGGCTTAGAGAAAGCTTTGCCTCTTGATTTACTGAAGTATCTGACGTTATCCAACCCTCGACACGTCTACCAGTTGAGGCGCCTTCATATCTTCGCTTCTCAAGGTCTTGCAGAGCTAACCGATACCCTTGTCTTTTCAATCTTGCTTGAGGTGAGAAAAAACCAATAATTTTATCCAAGAAGTTTAGGTGTTGTTTTTCTTTCGCCATAATTCTCAATACCTTTTTATTCATCAGGTGGTTGGTCAAAACCTTTGCTATGACTTGAAAGCACCGAGAGATGAGGTGATGCAAGCCCAAGTTCTTGTCTCATGACAGAACGAAGTCGCATCATTTCTTCAAGCGATCTGTAGGTAACTGTTTTATCCTCATATTGAACCTTACTTACACCTTGTTCAATCGCTCTTTCGAGGGCATCAAGTGCTTGAACGTTAAATGCCATAGCTTAACTCCAAAAATCCTTACGTTGTTTCCAAAAACCATCTGTTTTTTTCGATGTATCTATATTTTCCGATGAAACTTGTTTGGTTTTTACCCCAAGCTCCATTCTCATTCGTTGCCAGTCTATATCCGCAAAACGGTCGATACCAATAAATGCGGCAGCAGCTCGATTATAAACCCTACAGTCTAAAGCTTCATTACGATCTCGTATCTTTTGCCATTCAAGTTTTTTAAAACCCTTATGAATACGAATGACAATTTCCTCTGCCGTGAGCTGCATGAAATATTCTTCCCCATACTCAGGGAAATGGCAGTAGCCAAAAGGTGTTGATTCTCCTTCGAGTGGCTTTGGTTGACGTAGATAACCGTAAATCTCATGCTTTAAGGTATCGACACCAACAGGCCATAATCGAACGCCTCTACGCAAAGTCTTGCCTCTTTTTGTAACATCAACTGATTTTGGATGCGCTAAAATAATTTGTTGTCGGGCGTTACCTTTTACGCACATGACCTTGGAGAGCGGTTGACGTCTTACCCAGTCATAAACCATTTGAGTATTGTATCCGCTATCCACAGCTAACATTCGTATTTGAAGGTTTACTCCCGTTTCGTGCATGAATGACTCGTTGAGGAGATGGTCAAGGTTAAACCATACTTCGTCAGATGAAGTATCACCCATGTATACACGATAATCTATCGACCATGAAATTTTTTTCTCCGCCCATCCCACTACTTCAACTTCAATGCGATCTTTCTGAACATCGGCTCCAGCAGTGAGGAAAACAACATTCTTTGGAACTGTACCTATCTTATAGGTTTCTCGTCGTTCATAAAGACGTCGCCAATCGGGGGATTCACCGCGTTCTTTCCACGTTTCACCGAGTACAGTGTTGACAAACACACGCAACTTTTCCTGATTTTGTTTGGCCTCTTGAAAAAGAATGGCAGCATCAGCCCAAGAAAACCATCCTACTGGGCTATAAAGTGATGAAAGATGAAATCCCGCAATATTTTTACCGGAATTCCCGGGATTTTCTGCAATCCACTTACCATGTTCAAGCATCCAAGATTTTTTGTGCTCATAAATTTCGTGACCACAAATTTCACACGAGTAATAAGCTTTTTCAGGTTCTCCTTTCGGCCATTTTACCTGACTCCATTTTAACGACTGATATTCATTACATTCAGGGCATGGGACATGATACTTTCTCATGTCAGTATTTTCATATGCAGACTCAATGCGGCTTCTTCCTTCAATGGTCGGCGTAGAAACCATAAAAATCTTTTTTCGCGCAAAGGTTCTCGTTCTGGCCTTTGCAAGTGCTACAGGATCACCTTCACCATCAACATCACCAGGATAAGCATCAACTTCATCAAGAAAAACATTCTTTGCCGGTAAAGATCGAAGGCCAACAGCAGAGTTCGCTCCGGTCATTACAAGTACGCCACCAGGAAATTCTTTTGAAAGGATAGTATTTCCTGAGTCGCGCGAACGTGGATTGCGTACTTTTGATCTCAGCCTCGAAGATTCTTCAATGAGCGGTTCAATACGTTGTTTTGAATTTCGTTTTGCCATCTCAACGGTAGGTTGTACGGCAAGCATTGGCCCTGGTGCATAGTCAATCACAAAACCAATCCAATTATTTCCTGCCTCAGTGCCACCAATTTGAGCACCTTTCATGAAAACAATTTCTTTTGAGCTAGAATAAGGACTCAGCTCATCCATGATCTCGCGTAAATAAGGCGTTCTTGCAGTTCTCCATGTGCCTGGTTCTGAACTAGCTTTTTGACTCAGCTTTCTATATTTATCCGCCCATTCACTTACCGTCAATTCGGGATCAGGTTCTATTCCCGAAAAAAAAGCAAGATCATGGACGCTTTCCCCATTTATTCTCATGTGATAAGTCCGTTAGCATCTTATGTGCTTCTCTATCGAGATAGGCACTGATTTCATGCTCATTTTTCCCCTGCATAATAGCCAGTTCGCTTGCAATACGTTGTATTAAATTCAGCACTCCATCCCTGAAAATTCGACCACATTTAAAAGCACCTCTTTTGACTTCCTCAGCAGAAATCAAACTCGAACTTTTTTCCAAGTATTCAAGTCTCGCCAACTCTGCTTTATAGCGTCTTTCAGCAGTCCTAAAGTCTTTAAGAGATTTTCCTTTGATTTTTCCAAGATCAACACTTTCAGACGCAATCTGCTTCTCACGTTGCAAATCAAACTTTGTGCTTTTATTGCTATCCTTGGTATAACTTGGGTCTCGATTTTCTTCCCATTGAACATCAGCCTTTTTTACATCAATCCAACCGTCCTTAGTTCTCCCGATGATACCAGTTTTTATGGAATATTGAATGGTGCTCTGAGGCACACCTTTGTAACGAGCATATTCACGAATACGCATTTTCTTTGATTTTTTTGTGATCGTTTTTTTCTTCGCCAAACTCAACTCCGCAACATGTTGATTTTAAAGGTAGACCTATATAAACAGATTTCTGTAACTAGACGTTTTTTGGGAGCTTGCCAGCCTCTTCACAACACTATTGGGAAGGACCCAAATTTTTTCAAAAGTTGGTCTAAGTTTATGTGCACCTGCAAGCCCGCGTGGTTTAATACCAGCTAAGCAAACAAAAATCCCTAAAAGCACAAACAAAAATAAAGCCGAGTTTCTTACATCACTCCTAATAAAATTTAAAAGTTCATCCATGATTTTCACCTTTTAGCATGTTGTTACTTCTTCAGCCTCTCTCCCATCCCATTAAGTCCTTTCAGAATTTTCTCAAGCCTTTGCATCGTCTCAATTACATTCTCAGACTTCGGAAAACAGATGTTAATCGTGTTATGAATTTTCTTACAGTAACGAAAGCCCTCAACATCATAGCAATATTTCTTTGTTTGTGAGTAAACTTCTCTGCAAATTTGCTTATTGCTCATAATCTCAACTCAACCTCTCCAACTCTAGCTTTATTTGCTTATGATAATTTTTCTCAAATTCATCTTGTATTACTTTGTCGACTGGAGCTCTAAACTTCTCTCTTCTGAACAAGATTGCTGGAGAATGTGTTTTTCGTATTTTTAAAGCCTTATTTCCTTTTTTGTTTTTACCCCTGAAAAATATTTGAGGGCTTCCACCTTTACCTATTGCAACAAATGATTTTCTTAAAATCGTCTTTTTACCAGGCTCAATTTGTATCTGTATCCTTCTACGCTTCTTAATCTTAACCCCTTTCAAATTCGGTCTTGGAGCAGATTTTTTGCCCACTAAAAAACGTATCAGTGTCACTTTTCTATCAATAATCGTAAGTTCGGATGAAATTTTTTCTAGATTTTTTGAGGCTTTTGAAAGTTTCATTTTCAGAAAATCCTTATTCAATTCTCCCTTCTTTATTTTTCTAAACTCTCTAATACGATCATTTGACACAGTTCTGGCTTTACGGATCGTATCATTCACAGTCCTTTGTAGAGCACTGGTAAGGGATTTGTTTTTGAAAGTATTTAACTTCTTTGGCAAATCCTTTAACAATTCTTCTGCATTAATAATTAAAGTCATTCCCCCTCCTGCATTTGTTCTTCATCATTCTGCTCAATATCATGAGCCTTTGGAAAAACTGCTTCTTCATCAGAAAAAGTCTTTTTTGCTGATGGAAATTCAGAAAGCAAAATCAACTTATGTGCCAGGATGTAATAATACGTTTTTTGACGTTCTTTATTTAAAGTATATCCGGAAACCTTCAACGGGCCTTCAATAAACACCTTTTGTCCCATGCAACTTTTTTCACGTACTAGATAGGCAAGGCTCCCATAGAGATTAACACTTATCCAATCAACGAATTCACGTGTCTTTCCATTTTTTAGCTTGAACTCATTGGCACAAGCTACAGAAAGCACCGCAAAAGCCTTTCCATCCTTTGTTTTTCCAGTTTGAGGCTCTATGCCTATTGTTCCAATCAACTGAACACGATTAAGACTCTGCATAGTTATTTATACTCCTAACGGTGATCGGTTTAAATCTTTCATCTTTATTAACTACCAGTTCATTACCACCATTGATTTTCACAACCACAATATCGCTTCCGACAAAAACAATCTTACATTGACCTGTTATTTTGGGATGTGTTACCATCTTATTCAATAGTTGCTCTGGAGAGTACATTTTCATTTCTAAAACCTTTTGAGCAGCATCTTGTAACCTTTGTGATATTGGCGTATTTCCATTATAAGCTTCACTGATAATTGCTCGATTCATTTTAAAATAACGTGAAAAGTTAGCTTTGCTTCCCATACGGTCTACAGCCTCACGAAAATTTCTCCTAACATTTTCATCCCAACAACCATGCTTAGTTCTTTTTCTCTTTATCTTTGTTTTTTCCTCCGCCATCAATCAGTCCCCCCAACCTTAAAATTTTGAAAAATAAAATGCTCTTGCTGTGGCAGAAATGATAGCTTCTCAACAACATCCTCAAGACTTCTTGCAACAAATGCTATAGCTCCCAACTCTCGTGAATTTTCCAAAACTCTTTTTTGATGATCTGAAACTATTCCACGTTCCGTTTTTACCTCAATCATCAACGCTCTACCACTTCCATCTGGCATGATTCCTATAATATCTGGAATGCCTAGGGTTGACCCTAAAACTTGATATTGTTTCCAATGAAAGACTTTAAGGTGTTTTAGATAATCACTAATTTGGCGTGTTATGTCCTTTTCTGAAAGTCTCAATTGTCGCACAATATTTTCCCCCTAAATCTTTCAATCCATTGACAGTCTCTTACTTCGTTTTTTCTCAATGATTTGTTTGTAAGCTTTTGCAAAATGTGCCCGTTCAACTCCGATGTTTTCACTCATGCAAATATCTCTCCAACCAATCATATGCACAGCTCGCTTTATTTCCTCTGTACTAAACTGAGGTATTCCTGAGCATCCCTGTCGAGATACTTGCCTTAAAACTTCTTCCCAAGATTCAAATTCATCTTTTGTTTTAAAATCTTCAAAAGCATATTCACGAATGTAAGCAATTAAGTTTGTGTTCGGATATAATTCTTTGTGTTTTAAACAGAATGCTTTTATTCCACGAATAAACTCCTCCTCACTCAAATCCGACAGCATTTGACTCCAAATCTGAACCTTCTCCTTCGTCATCGAAAGGTTTGGGAAGTGACCGCTGATAATCTTCATTCCTTGATGGAAGACTTCCCGCGGGAGTTGGATCATTTGCCCATTCTTCGATTGCTTGGATATTTCGATTTGCTGACATTTTCCCATTCAGAAACTCCTTTCGTAAAAAATTATTCAATGGATCTGCTTCGTTGAAAAATCTATCAAGACCGCGCTTGAGAAAATCTTTCAAAGTCCATTTGTGATCGAAGTAATGCTGCTCAGAATGCAGAACCTTGGCATAGTTTTGAATCGCCTGTTTGATTATCGCCACAGCCTCATCATCGCCACTCGCCTCAAGTTCCTTCATTTTTTTGAGGGCGCTAGAGATTGCGCTACAAATTTCTTTCGTCATGCCTTTGTGCTGAATAATTTTCTGAGAATTCCAAAAATTAAAAACGGGTATATATATATCCCTATGGTTAGTGGTTAGTGGTTTATGGTTAGTGGTTAGGCTTTTTTTGGGTTTATGTTGGGTTTTGTTTGGAAAAGCGGTGGTTTTTTTTGGGTTATTTTCTCTTGTAACTTCTTGTTTTTTGGTCCTTCCACCTTTCTTTCCATTTATCGATTGTTTGTTCAGAAATGCTTTATACTCTTCGATTTCATTCATGACTCGACTTTGAATATAACCTTTTTCTGTCAATTCGAAGAAATCAGTGAACACATTTTTTAATTCCTTCTCATATTCAGAACCCAATCCTAACCGACGCAAAACCAGTGGGTTATCGGTGGGTATTGGTATTTCATTGAGATACATACAATCAAGTAATGAACGATAAATGTAATGCTCAATCGGAGAAAGGTGACCTGTGTCCTTTCTATAGTCTGCAATATTGAACTGATAGTAGTGCATCAACAATCTCCCCATTCAGAAAGAAGTTTGTTTGATTTAGACCTATTGCACTGATAACAAGAAGTGCAAAGATTCTCGTGACCATTCTGCTTAATAAAAAACTCTTTTAAAATGAGAGTAACTGTTTCTTGCTGTGTCCAAATAACTTTTGGCTGTCCTGTCAGCTTGTTTTTAGTGATTAAACATCCAATAGGATTGTTTGTTATCAGCAAGTAAATTTGAAGCTGTGCGATATAATTTCTTTGGTGCAACTTCTTTGAATAGAGAAAATCCTCTGCGGATACTAACTTTGGAAAATCGTGAGGTGAAATAGATTTAACATCAAATGGAAAGTCATGTTCTTTCCATCGTAGAATACCATCAACATGGCCTGTGATAAGCGGGTTATCCAATTGGAATGATCGTTGCTGATTGATAACTTCAAAACCCATCTCTTGAAGCGATTGAATAACTGATCTTTCTTGTAGGTTGCCTTCATCAAAAATTGATTGAAGAACTTCATTATGTAGGGGCCGCTCTCTCCAATTCTTAATGCAATAATAGTGGTAGCGATCACATGGGTGGCCCACAGATGAAGCCCTCAAGTTATTTTGAGGAAACTGTTTTATTCTTCCACGCTTATATTTTTTCCAGGCACCTTCAATATCGGGAAGCTCTTGATGTTCTTGAACTTGAAGGTTCACTTAGTGCTCCCTTCATTTTTCAATGCATCCTTAGCAGCTTCAAATTCATCTTTGAGTGAATTTTCTAAATCAGGATTTGACTCCTGGTAATAAAGACCTTTTTGCTTTTCTGATTCTTTAAATCCGAAATTATCGAGAAAGTCTTGAGAGAAATGTTTTCCTACGCGAGCAAAAATAAAACGTTTTCTATTATAATCAGCCGTCCAAAATGGACTATTATTCTTTTTCTCGGCATTCTGTGTTTTTTTCGTATTGGCAGCCTTTGACCCACCTTTGTCATAGCGAACAGTAGCTGTTCCCTTTTTACTAATTCCCTGCTTCCCTAAGTCATCCCAAGTGAGACCTCCAAGTCCAAGTATTTTCAAAAGTGCTCGTCCCATAAAATTTGTGACGGCTGATTTTTTGATATTTGCTATATCAACATCTTGAACTGGTTTAAGAATACCTTTGTTTTTTCCAAAGAAAGCATCACGTGATGAACAAACTCCTATCTCTTGAATTGACCTTCCAACGGCTGGCCACGTAGCTATACCAGTAACTGTGTAGACATAATATCGACCATTTTCGTCATCAATATTCTCACGTTCAATGGTCATATCGCTGATGCAAATGCCAAACCGCGCTGCAATTTTTTGAGAACCTGACTCACGTAAATAAGGATTATCGCCTTGTGCAATCCAATCATTTTCAGTTGTAGCCTTAATCGCTAACGAAAGTCTTTCCTGATAGAGTTTTTCACAACGTTGCATTGCCTCTAAAGGGTCAATCAATGATTGTTCTTCAGTAACAACAATTTCTTTTGTGTCATTCATGAATCCCCCTAGAGTTCTTATTCCTCGTTATCTGTTTCAAACAAATCGCCTTGACCAAGTTCATTCATTTTTCTTGCTACATCTTCCTTGTCGTCCTTCAGTCTTTCGTTGAGTTGCTGCCTTGCTATTTTTACATCACGTTCCAAATCAAAGTATCTTCTGGTAGCTTCGATAATTTGTTCTTGCGTACTCACGATTTACCTCTGACTTCTTTGTTTAATTTGTGATCCTTTAGAAGTTCTTCTTTTTTAGGTTTCTTTGAAACCTTTTGCTTTTTAAGCTGCCGGATTAACTGCATTCCTGTGATGAGTCTCATTTTGTGTTCAAGAATTGGAAGCCAAAGCTTTTGCATTGCGCACTCCTTTCACAAATCTTCTGTTAAACATTTCAATCATTGACTCTTTAATGAGTTGAAAATTCAGAAGGGTTTCCCCTGTTAAAATTTTTCTGTGGCAAGATTCACAAAAATCGCATCCATCAAGTTTGTTGAGTTCTTCTTCAGGAAAATATTCTGCACACGCTTCGCAAGGCGCTTTTCCTTCATCTGCCATTTTGTCACCATATTCATCGTTATGATCGTAGTAGTCATTGGTACTCATGACTTATCTCCTGTCTTAATTCTTCTAGGGTCAACAAATGGAGGTTCTTCTGTGAGCCATGCTTCAAGTTTTGACTTCACAAACCTGTAAATAGGTCGAGAACCAGTTCCAATTCGTTTACATGGAACATGGCCTTCACTCGCTAATCTTCTTAATGTGTTTGGAGCAATTGATAAGAACTCAGCAGCCTGTTTTGCGTCCATGATAACCATTAGTAAGTTCCTCCATCGACATTTGGGCCGTATTGATTCATCAGCATGCGATCGATCTCATCCTCCAACTGGTTCAGGTCAGAAATAAAATAGCTCTTCGTTATGCCTACAATCTGAAGCTTTCGATTTTCGGGAATTGGTTCTTGTCCTGACTTCCATTTTTGAATGGTTCTATCTGAAACTTTTAGGTCACAGGAAAATTGACTCACAGGAAATGAATTGAGGCATCGTTTCGCCAAATCCGACCCTGGGGGCGTTTTTCCGCCTTCAAGGAGAGTAAGGGTCGCAAATGTGACCTGGTCTTCGTCTTCACGACTTTGATCTAAAGCGAGATTGTGAAATCTTTTACTCATCAAGCCACCTCCTGATTTTCAGGAATTAAATCTCGGAGGGTGACACCGAGTGCGGTTGCTATTTTTTGGAGGGTTTCGATGCCGATGTTAGTGATATTTTCTCTTTCGAGCTTGCCAATATATTCAGAGCTAACCCCACTTTTTACGGCTAATTGGAACATGGTGAGGTTTTGACTCTTTCTGTTGTTACGAATTTTTTGTCCAATTGATTCCATTTTCTACCCTTTAAGTATAGGTAATATACTATAGGTATTTAAATATAAGTCAACACAATTTTACGTAGTATATTATTGTTGTGATTTTAATAGGTTAGGAGTTAATCTGCAATATATGGCAGATAATTTAGGGGAAATTGTAAGAAAGTTCAGGGAGGAAAAAGGGCTTTCTCAAGAAGCTTTAGCTCGACTTGCTAATTGCAGTACATCCTTTATTGGTAAATTAGAACGTTGGGAAGAAGGTGGTAGAAATCCTTCACTAGATACCATAGAGGCAATTGGAAATGCTCTGAAAATACCTATATACAAAATAATCACTGATTTGGGTGAATTGTCGCAGGAAAGACCCCCAAACGCCGTTGATGCCCCGTCTTACATCCCCCACGATATACCTGTTGTTGGCCTCGCCAAAGCAGGAAGAGGGGGTTTTTTTGGAGATGACGGCCTTCCGGTCGATGATTGGAGCAAAAAAATCCATCGTCCATCAGATGTAAAAGACCCCCACGCTTATGCCGTTGTTATTGAAGGGAACAGCATGGAGCCCGTTTTGAAAAAGGGCCATAAGGTGCTTGTTATCACGGATCGGGAAGCACAAGCAGGAGACTGGGTCGTCGTTCAACTGAAGAGCGGCGAAGTCATGGTCAAAGAAGTCTCCATGAAAGACGGGTTAGTTTTGCTCAAATCGCTCAATCCTCTTCATGAGCCCATAGTGCTAAAAAAATCCGAAGTCCTTGCTATTCATCCGGTGGTTTGGATTAAAAGAAAATGAATGATACCGTTTCAAAAATTGAAGAGGCAATCTTGAATGGAGAACAAAAATGGCAAGCATCGACAAACTAAAAGATAACTTGCAGACCCATCTTTTTGAAAATGAAAAAATTTTAGCCACGGTGCAAGGTTCTTTTGCAAAGGATTTTTTTAATTCGAAAATTTACAAAAAAGGCATTCTATCTCTTACAAATAAAAGAATTCTATTTTACTCAAAAAAAATATTTGGGTACATAATGGAGTCTTTTCCACTTGAGAATGTATCATCAATAGAATTTTCATCAGGGCTCATGGGTAAGGAAATTTCTTTTTTTGCAACGGGTAATAAAGCAAAATTAAAATGGATTCAAAGGGGTGAAGTTGATTTGTTTATCAAGAAGGCTCAAGAATCTATTGGTAGTGGCTCTAAGAACAAAGAACTTTCAGAAAATCCCATTATTTCGGATCATCAAGTCAAGCTGAGCAACCCCACCAAAAATATTGAGGAAGAACCCCTAGACGAATCCGTTCCGCCCTCAAATCAATCCAGACTCATTCTAACGAAAAGGCCATGGTATCATGGCATGCCTTTTGTCATCACAATGCTGTTTTTGTTCTCGCCAATAGGTGCTATTTTTATGTGGACGGGAAAAAGGTTTCCCTTGTGGGTTCGCATTCCAATAACTGGCATCATTGCTCTTTTTTTGGTAGGGCTTATTGTCTCACCAGAGGAAAAAACAGAGCAGGCCTCTCAAAAAATCTATAATGAAACAACGATACCAGAAGAAGAAGCAGAGCCTTCAGAAAAAGCAGCAAAACAAAATGAAGCTAACAAATTTGCTTCAAATCTCAAAAGGAAGATAGGCGATTACGAGAATCTTAATTATGACATTAAGATGGATTATGGAAGCAAAAACGATGTTGCGTTACATTTATACTACAAAACAATGCCATCAAATCTTTTACAGGTTAAATCTGATGCGACTTTTGTAGCAAAAAAAGCTCTAGCAACAATGACGAAATCGGGTGTGAATCCATCCGATGATATGGCATTTTTATTTGTTCACGCGAAAAAAATGGAAAAAGGAGAAACCGGAAAAGATTTGGTCAGAGTGTTTGGAAGAATTTCTTATAGTTTTTCGGATGACCAGTTGGAATGGGAACCAGGAAAATAAAACACATTCACAGCTAACAAATAGCTAACTTTTGAGGTGAAAAAGGGCAGAAAATGCAGTTTGACGAAGAAATTTGAAGGCGTCGGGAATTTTTAACAAGCCCATTAAAATTGGGGATAAAGGTATTAAAAACAACAATTTAACTTTTTATCTTCTTGAATTAAACAATTCGCTCTGTTAGTAAAAATAGCTGAGAACTAGACTTAGGATCTGGTGGGGCAACTCGTGAGAGTTCGAGTCTCTCCCGCAGCACTGAGAAATCACCCTTCTCGTCTCTCGTTCTCTTGTC
>PCXC01000037.1:53908-128707 GCA_002796345.1 Deltaproteobacteria bacterium CG11_big_fil_rev_8_21_14_0_20_42_23
GAAGGAGCCAAAATGATTACCATAGAAGAACTTCAGGTACTTGAAACCAATTGCGCTTTTCATGAAGCTGCAAATACTGGTTTTTTTCTGCTCCGCGGAAACGACGCCAGCACTTTTCTGCATCGTCTTCTCAGCAACAACGTAAATGCACTTCAAGAAAACCAAGTGCAGCACAATGCTTTGTTGGATCGAAAAGGAAAAGTCTTAAGTCTTTTTCGTTTGCTGAAAAAAGACAGCTGCACCTTTTTTGGAATCGCTTCCACAACTGCTCACACGCAAGCCTTTAGCTTGCTCACGCAATTTATTCTTTCCAGTGAAGTAAGCCTCACGGATGTGAGTTCGTCATTTTCGCACTTCATTCTCTTGGGAGCAAAAGCCGACACTTTTCTTGAAGAGCACGATATAGAAACAAAGCTTGAAGACTTCAACTGTGGAAAACTGGAAGATGGCAGCATGTACTGGAGAGAAAATCTCTTAGGAATTCAAACCTGGCATTTTTTATTTCCAACTCTTTTTCCCAACAAAACAAAAAACCTTTTCACAGAACATCTTCCTTCACTTTCAGCTGAGACTTTCTTTTTGTTGCATCTTCAAGGTGAAGTTCCCCTTTTTCCCGAAACTATAGGAAGCGAAAATATTCTCTTAGAGGCGGCAAAGTCTTCTCATTTCTATGCGAGAGGGAAAGGCTGTTATCCTGGACAAGAAGTGATTGAAAGACTTCTCACCTACAACAAAGGCAAAGCACCTTTTTCACTCAGAACACTTTCACTTTCCGGAGAACATTTTTTTGCAAAAGGAACTGACGTGCTCAATGCAAAAAATGAAAAATGTGGGCAAGTGTTAACGTGCGGCTACAATCCATATTTAAAGCAAACAAGCGTTGTGGTAAGAGCAAAAAGCAATCAACCCACTCATGAACTTCAGATGTCCGTCAGAGGTAGATAAGCCCTTGGCTGAACATAAAACTAAACAACTTTATTTTGTAATGTTTATTCGTTTTATTTTTTGAATTTTTCCAAACTTATTTCGTAGCAATAATCCTAAACTTTTATTTTTTTCGTCTTCGAAACACAGCATGTTGTCTGTTTGTGGAAGATCGTTTTTATCATAGCGATAAAATGCTTTTAAATTATTTTTTTCATCATAAACTCCAATAAGATTTTTTCTGTCATCGTATTCATAACGCGCTTCATGGCCTTTGGTGTCAAAAACGTGTTGTAGACTACCATCGTCTGAATACGATAAATAAAGGCTTTCCCCTTTATTCTCTTTTACTTTCACCAACATTTCTTGCTTGTTGTAAAAATATGAAAGTTCTTTTGTATTCGGAAATATTTTTTGATTGTGCGTCCATAAAGAGCCTGAACTTGGAGAAGCTTGATAGAGCGTTGTGAAGATCAACAAATCACTTGTTTTCACGTCAAGATGGCTGAGAAAAAACTCGTTGTTTTTTGTCAAAAGAGAACTTGATGAAGATGAAAATGTGGCAAGATTTTCTTTGGGAAGAAGTTTTAAGCTGGGTGACAGCAAGTGTAAATATTCAAGCGTATTTGCAGAAACCTGCGCAAGATTTTCAACAATACTCTCTTCAATGTGAAGTGCTTTTTTCTTTAAGTCTTCACGTAAAGCGGAAATGCCTAATTTTTCTTCGAGGGCTTGAAGCGCCATGCGAGGCTTGAGTGAAAGCAAATCTTTTGGCACAACTCCGTTTATTTTTTTCTTTGCATCGTTCCAGTCTGAAGGCAAACCGTTAAAAACATTAAAGGCAGGATCTATTGACTGCTTCAGCTTTTCCGCTGAATCTGCAAATGAGTTTTGGAGATTATGGACAGGCTGTAAAAGAGTTTCACGAATGTGAGTAAGACTTGCTTGAACTTCTTCTACGTGAGGCTTTATTTTTGATAATACTTCTGCTTGCACACTTGAAAGTGAAGTTAAAACATTTTCGTCTATCTGAGAAAGTGCTGCTTCAAGTTTTTGAAGTGGCGAAAAAATGGTTTCTTGAAAATGTTCAAACTCAACAGCCATGCCAAGATCGTGTGCAAAACCTTCGGCAAGACCTGCAAGTTCAAAAAGATTGATGTGTACATTTTTTTTATTTTTAAGCTGCCAAATCATCACGCGCGTTACTTCAATGCCACGCTTGATTTCGTAAGGATCAACAAAAATTCCCTTATAGGCTTTTGAAAAATGGAGAGCTGCTCTTGCCGCTAAAACGCCCGCATATGCTGGACTGGGAAGTGTGAGAAGTGGCTTTGAGAGAATTGAATTTTTTAATTCCTGGTATTTATTTCCGGGAAGGTTTTCTTGAAGTTCCTGAAGATATGTTTCAAAGTGCTGCTGCCCTTGCGAAATAACATGAAGAAATTCTGATGGAACTTTTCCTTGAAGCAAGTCTGAAAGATGCTTCTCTATTGCTTTTGCTGTTGATTGGCCAAAAATATTGCTGATATTTGAAGAAAGCATGTGAAAAAGTGTGTCTTCGGATAACACACGATCTAAACTTGCGCGTAGATTGGAAGGATCAATAAATTGAAGATTTTGCTGCGAAGAAAAAATGTTACGCAAGGCATCAAGCGTGTGATCGTAAACACTACCAAGCCGTGCGTCTAAAACCTCTTCGAGGGAAGTGTCTAAAAACACATTCATTTCTCGAGTGAGCTTTTCAAATTCTTGCACCGACTGAAGCCCTTCCACGTTGTGATAAACTTGCTCAGCTATATACAATTTTGTTTTTTCGAGAACACTTTCTTTTAGCATTCTTTTGAGACGAGATTTTACCTCTTCTTTCATTTCTGGAGTTTGTTGAAAAAATTGACCTAAACTCCATGAACTTTTTCCCTTATATTTTTTTTGCAAGATATCGGTGAGAATTTTGGCAATGTAATCAGGCGCTTTTTCTTGCAGATTTTTTTGGATAGCGCCCTTAACTCTTCCCGAGATAAAACTGGAAATACTTTTAAGCGAATCTGATGCAACAAAGCTGTTTTCAGCCTTTGCCGATGAAGCACTCAAGGAACAAACAAAAAAACACAGCAGAAGAATATATTTCATCCACACAAGAAAAGCAGAAAACATGCCAGCACAAGTAAAATGGAATTGCAGATTATTTTCATCAAGAGCAAAAAGATTTTCGACAAAACTGATGAAAAAACTTCACCTGAAAGTATCAAAAACAGCGAACGTGAGCCTTTTTTAAAAAACTTGCCACACAATGCCTTTGTTTTAGATTGGTGAGGTCAATGGTTTTCTTCAACCACTTTTTTTGAGGGGGATAAAAAAAACTGACCACATATTCTTTTTGCTGAAGCGAAATGTTAAATGGAGCTTCTCGCCTCGCCACAACTCCAGGAATACTCACATATCCCCAGGGTTGAATCTGAAGGCGAAGAGGAACAAGATTTTTTTCAGCAGAAGGATCAATCTGATTGGTTTCAGAAGTTACTATTTGCTGTTCATTTTTCTTCCAAAATGAGTGCACAGGTTTTTCGAGAGTTGATCTTGATGCAAGCGAATGATGTGAAGAAATCATCGTTGCATCTGCAAAACAGGAGAGTGAAAGAATCCACAAAAGAACTGCGTAGAATTTTTTTTTCTTTTGCACAACATACTTGTTTTGCGCAGGAAGAAAAGTTCGCGTCTTCGCTTCTTTCACAAGCGTTGTTTGACCTTCCTCCAGTTCTTGCCGCTTTAAGTGAACACAATGCTGTTGCAAAAAAGCAAACAAATCCTCGCTCGTATATAAAATTCCTTTTACCGCGTGATAACGAAAAATATCTTCAAGCCAAGCTGACGCAGATTCATAGCGACTTTCCGGCTTGTAGGCCAAACTCAAATACAGCATGGTTTGAACTTCAGGTGGAAGAGAAGAAAGTTGTGGCAGGGGAAAAAGATCTTGTGAAAGCGTTTGCATAATCTGCAAGTCATTCATTTGAGAAAAAAGTGATTTCCCAAAAAGCAGTTCGTAAAACAGAAGACCACAAGAAAAAATATCACTCTCTTGGCCAATTTCTTTACCTTGAATATGCTCGGGTGACATATATGCATACTTGCCCTTGAGCGCATTTCCTTGTGTCACTTCACTTCTATGCCTTCCCTTTGCAATACCAAAATCACTCAACTTTACATCGCCCTTCCAAGACAAAAGAATGTTTGAGGGAGAAATATCGCGATGAATAAGATCGAGGGAAATGCCGTCTTTATTTTTGGCGGTGTGCGCATAGTCTAAAGCAGCCAAAACTTCTGTTGTGATATACAGCGCCAAACCAAGGGGAAGCTTTATGTTTTTTTTGGTGAGCTCATGGCAAAGCTGTGAGAGATCGAGCCCGTCTATATATTCCATGACAAAATAGCACTCGTGATCGTACGAGCCATAATCGTAAAGCGACACAATGTTGCGGTGGTGGAGTGAACACAGCAAAGTGGCTTCGTCTAAAAAGAGATTTGTAAAATGTTGATTGTCGGACCAAGCTGGGAGAAGCCGCTTTAAGGCGACGTCTTGTACAAACTTATTTTCCGCATAGTAGCGCGCGTGATACACATGCGCCATTCCACCAACCCCAATTTTATTTCGAATTTCGTACTTGCCTGCATAAAGCTCCATTCCCGCTTAGCAAGCAATAATAGTACCAAAAGATATTTAAGAACTTTTTTTCTTTTCTTTCAGAATTTCAGAAAACTTGTTTATTTTTTCGGATATAAGAACAAGCCTTGCTCTTTCGTGAAAGATTTTTTATATGCGACACATGAAAAAAATACTTATCCTTCTCTTTTGTTTCTTCAGTCTCCACACCTCTCTTCATGCTGAACCTGCGCAAAATGAGATGCTCAAAAAGAAATTGATAAAAGAAATGAAGCAACTTGATGCGGCCATTGTTGATGTAAGGCCTGCTCGTGTTTATGAAGCAAGCCAGCCTAAGTTTGTTACCAGGTGGACACCGGCTCTCACCCTCAAACCTGGAACAAGTTTGGAGCGACAAACTCAAATTGCAAAAAAGGCGGTTGCGTATGTGACTCGCTTTCAAGATGGTGTTCTTACCGATAAAGTGGAAGGTGGAATTATTGTTTTTTTTGAGGGAAAAAACTGGGAGCCCGAAATTGGAAACATCGGTTATTTGGTTCCTGACTCAAAAGCAAACTCACTTCCGGTAAAAATATACCTTCGCACAAAAGATGAGCAAGGAAGAAGTAGCTGTTGCACCATGGGTGAACAAATTGGAGTGATCGAAAATAATCGATTTAAAGCGAAGTAAAAAATTTCAAAGATGTTTTACGTTTTGTCATCCCCGTCCCCGATAAAAACATTCGAGAATAAACTCCGGCGGGATCCAGCAATTTTAAATTTGATGAGAATTGTGGATCCCCTGGTCAAGCCAGAGGATGACAGTGATCTACCATTTTTTATTAATTTCGTGCATCATTTTTATTTTGTTTCTTCTACGTCTGACATTGGCATCGACGGCATCTCTATGCGTGGACATGCTTTCCCGCCAATAGGAGAATTGCAACGCATAAGACATCTCGCAGCCATGCATGCGAGAGCAACCAGCGCTACAATCATAATTAACCATCCCACTACTTTTCCCACAAACTTTCCTGGTTTAGAGTCTACATCGTGAGCTTTTGCACAAACGAGATAGCCCATCCCCAATGCAATCAAAATAAGTGCAAGTGCACTGTGAACTGCTTGTAAATCTATTGTCCCCATCATGTTTCCTCCTTGTTGAAAGCCGGAAGCTACGTAAAAGCAAACAGAAAAGCAAGCACGAAACCAATTGCTGACCTTCCTTTTTAACTTGAGTAAGGAGAAAAAAGTGGGATCAGTTTGTATAATGCAGATTTTTTTTGAATGGGATATTTTTCGCCTGTAATTTCTTTTACTGGAAGCAAGCCCTTGAGTGAACCGCTGATGAACACTTCAACATTATTTGGAATGGGCCATTTTATTTTTTCTTCAACAATGGGAAGTTCAATGTGTTTCAGTATTTGCTGCTCTGTAATTCCAACCAGACGCTTTCCATCTCTCGGGGGAAGAATTACTTTTTCGTTTTTGCATAACAAAATATTTGAAGTGCAACACTCTTGAACAAAGCCATCTTGCAAAAGAAGGCATTCGTCAAAATCATTCTGGAGCGCATTTGTATAAAGTGTGTTATAAGCATCGCGTCTGTTATGTTTTATCCACGCATCACCTTTTTTTAGAGGATGCTCCGCCACGCAAAGACTAATACCGCTGTGATACATACTTTCAGGAAGCGCTTCATATTTTTCTGCACTTATTCCAAGACCTACTCTTGTAGAGCGAATACGCACGCGCAAGATTTGGTTTTGAAGTTTATTTTTCTTTATGAGCTGAAGAATAATTTTTTGATAGTCAAGCGCAGACGTTGAAGGAATGGTTTTTGCCGACTCACCTGCAAAAAGTCTTGCAAGATGTTCCTGTAAAAATGCAAGGCCACTTTTGCTGTAACGGATCGTCTCAAAAACTCCTTCAGAAGTAAGAAGCGTTTGAAGCAACTTATCCTGCGAAGAATAAAACTTATCGTTAAAGAAGAAAAAAGAATCATGAGTTTGCTTCATTGATTTCTCCGGATAAGGCACAAAATAAAGTTTCTCCCTTTACCATACTTTCGTCGTATTCTGATTTGGGATCAGAGTCGTAAACAATACCACTTCCCAAACCAAACGAAACTCCATCTTTGTCAACTTGAAGAGTTCGAATAGCAACATTTAAGTCGAAATTTCCGTTGAAGTCTAAGTAGCCAATGCTTCCACAATAAAATGATCTTTTATTTGGTTCAAGTTTATCAATCATTTCTATTGCGCGAAGTTTTGGGCAACCTGTTACTGAACCCGGCGGAAAGCAAGACCTGATAAGGCTTACACTTGAGACGTGTTTTGGAATTATTGCCGAAACAACAGAGAGTGTTTGAAAAACATTTTGATATTTTTCAACAAGGCGATGTTGTTTTACTTCTACTGAATTTGGAAGTGCAAACTGGCTCACATCATTTCGCATGAGGTCTACTATCATAGAAAGTTCTGCATTTTCTTTTTTACTCTCGATGAGTTCATTCAGAAAATGCTGATCCTCAGCTTCATTTTTTCCTCTTGAACGCGTTCCTTTGACAGGTCTTGTTTCTAGAGCGTTACCACTTCGTTTCAAAAAACGTTCTGGCGATGAGCTTATCAGGCAAAGGTTTTCAGTTTCGAGATAAGCCATCATTGGCGCAGGATTCAGCTTGGCCAGTTGCAAAAAAAGCTGAAAAGGATGAAGGCAAAGTGAGGCACGGAATTGTTGAGCTAAGTTCAACTGATACACTTCACCGTTCGAAATAGCAGCTTTTATTTCTTCCACTTTTTGTTGAAATGCTTTGGCTTGAAGATTTGAATGCAAGCTTATTTCTTGGAATTTATTTTTTTCATCATGAGCAAACTCAAGAGACATAGGCTTTACATCACTTTGAAGATGAAGATGGCAAAGTGTTTTATCGTGTTCATCAAACAAAAAATAATCTTGATATAAAACCGCAATCAGGTCTGGAGTTGAAGAATGTTTTTCTTTTTGCGTTTGGTCTTCATCCACAAAATCTTTCAGCTCATATGAAAGTGCTAACAGCAAACCTCCATTGAAAAATGGATGCTGCTCTGAGCTTGCCTTCTTATACGTTTGGGACACTTTTTCTAAAATAAAAAAAGGATTTCCTTCTTCGGTCCATTGTTTTTTTTCGGTAGTAAAATAACTTACACCTCCAAAACTTTCCACTTTCATAAGGGGATTGAAGGCAGCAAGACTATACCTATGGCCATTTTGCGGTGAACTTTTCAAAAGCGCTGAAGGAGTTTTTCCGTGAAAAGAAAAAGTAAGTGCTTCTTCATATGGAAGTGAATCATCGAAAATGATTTTTTTGAGGAGAGGAAAGCTCATAAAGATAAAAACCTTTGAAAAATTTCATTTCCATATTCACTCATAAATGATTCCGGATGAAACTGAACTCCAAAAACTGGCAAGCTTTTATGCTCAAATGCCATAATGGTTTCATCATCAAGCTTTGCACTCACGTGAAGATCGTTGGAAAGCTTTCCCACTTGAAGCGAGTGGTACCTTGCCACTGAAAACGAAGAAGGAAGCCCTTCGAAAAGCTTTGCATTGGCTTCGCAGTAAACAAGCGAAGTTTTTCCATGGACGGGAATTTTGGATTTTACGGTTGTGCCACCCAACGCCTCGTTAAGAGCTTGCATGCCAAGACAAACGCCTAAGATGGGAATTTTTCCTAAAAAGTTTTCTATAATTTTTTTATTCCACGGATGATCTGCTGGTTTTCCCGGACCCGGAGACAAAACAATGTGAGACACTTGTGAAAAATCCGCATCGGTAATGTTTTGCGGACGTCTCACCAAAAGCTTTTGCTGCAAGCCTTGCAGAGCATGCGCAATATTGAAGGTGAAGGAATCAAAGTTATCGAGTAAAAAAATCATTTTTTCCTTTGAACAAAAAATGAAAAAGAAGCTGTTCATTTTTTCGAACAACAGCCGCATATGCAAGCGTAACGCTACCTAGCGAGATTTAAAATCACAAGTCAAGTCATCACTTGCTGCTTAAACAAACGACAAAATAAAGGTCAGATAACAATAAGAAAAGCTTATCGCAAGTTTTGATCTTGACTGCATCGAGGAAATATATACTAGATGTGCGTTTGCTGCCTTGCTGAACACGGCAGCATTTCACTGAACCTAAGAGAAAAGGAGATCACCATGAATGCCGGAGGAAAAGTTGTACAATCAGGTTTGCCCCCCATATCAGCTGAACACTTTAATCGACTTCTTCACGCTCAAGTAGGTGAAGAAATGAGCTGGATGGACACCAGCACAAACCCCGGTACAGTTGACCCTGAAGAGCTCGTGGCAAAAGGCGAAGCAGGCGCAAAACTTCTGGCCCTTTATGTGATGAAAGATGCGAATGGAGCACTAAGATTTTCGCCTCAGTTTTCAGATGTTTATCGAAAAGTGCTTACAACACGTTCACAAGAACTTGTTGCGGAAGAAAAAGCTAAATTTGAAATTATTCCTCTTGAGACAAAGCTAAAAGATCTTGGTCTCAACGAAACAGAAAGAGCAATTGTTCAGGATATTCGCGAAGCAGGCGCTTACCTTGAGCAAGCATATCGAGCACAGCTTGGTGCAGCTTCGTATGCTCCGAAACAAGAAGCTGGAAGTTTTTCCCTCGACGAGCTCAATCACGGACCATGGTGTAGTCAAAACACAGATCCACTTTGCACTACAGACCCTTCTTTCCCTCCAAAAAGAACAAGCCTTTATTCAGATGCTGTACGCAACCCCGACGGAAGCCCTAACTGTGACCTCATCACCAAAAAATTTTCTAATCCCTTCAGTGTCGTAAGAGATGGAAAAAATGGTCCAGAAGAAGTGCCTTATGCAGTAGCCTACGGCAACTTTGTTGCACCAGCAGCCGCAGCTTTAAAAAGGGCTGCTACAAAAGCAGGTGAAATTGGTGACACAGCGCTTCAAGCTTATCTTTCTCAAACGGCCGAAGGATTTTTAAGCGAAAAACCCTTTCCCTTTGCAGAAAGCGATAAGGCGTGGATTGCCATGAAGGGAAAATCAAAGTTTTTTGTCCGAGTTTCTGCCGATGAAACCTACTGGGATCCTTGCGCGCTTCATGCTGGGTACCATCTTGAGCTTGGCCTTATTGATGAAAAAGCCAACGATCGTTCTGCAAAATTTACAACCCACATCCAGAGCATGGAAGATGAAATGGCAAGACTCTCACAAGGAACCTACAAAAAGAGACCTGTAGCTGAAAACCTTGAGGTTCCTGAGTTTGTTCAAGTGATTGAATTTACCGGAAACGCACGAAGTGCAGGCTCTACCACTATTGGGCAAGCTCTTCCCAACTGGTGCGGCGAAGATGGAAAAGCTGACGACTGCGGACACAGATCTGCCGTTTACACCAATCATCTCAACGCTGGATATAATCAAAAAGAAGCTCCTCGAATGGCGGTAATGCTTTCTGAAGCAGCGCTTCCCTTTTCAATAAACGAAGAGCAGGCTGAACGTGTTGTACTGCATGAAATTTTGCACAACACTGGACCAAATTATGGAAACGTCGTTGGCAAGGAAGGCAAAACAGCCACAGAAGTTTTTGGAAAACAAAAAGGTATGCTTGAAGAGCTAAAAGCTGAAACAGCTGCGGGTCATTTTATTTCCTGGCTAGCTCAGCACAAAGGCCTTTATTCCGATGAACAAAGAAATCAACTTTATACCCGCGGTGTCTTGTGGAATTTAAGCCATTTGAAAAAGGCATTAGAACATAAAACTGATCTCTCAAATGCTGGTGCCTATTCACGGCTTTCTGCCATTCAGTTTGGATGGATGGTTGAGCAAGGCGCTCTTCATTTTAACCCCACATCAAAAACATGGGATATCAACTACGAAAAAATGCCAAAAGCCTGGGAGAGCTTGATGTCTAAAGTAATGACCATCTATGCTTCTGGCGACAAAAAAGCACTAGACGCTCTTACCAGCCGATACTGGAAAGGTGAAGGCCTCAAACAACTTCAACTTGAGGCACTGGAAGAAAAAACCGGAAAATTTCCTGTTCGTTCTATCGTGTATAAAGTAAGTGAGTAAAAAATAAAAATTCTTCAGATCTCAAGGAAAAGCGCTTCGTATTGAAGCGCTTTTTTTTGCTCATTTTTTCCTTGAACATACCCATCTAAGCTCCTGATTTTACTTATTTTGTCCAAAAAAACTCGTTGCATCCATGTCGCCTCAAGTCTAAAAATCTTTAGTATTTCTCCCCGTATAGGGAACTCTGGAGTTTGCTGCAAATGTTTGATTTTCCTTCCAACCCACCATGAAAAAGAGAAGAGCTCATTAATATTTGCATTCCATTTTCGTCCTGGATAAGGCATACGCACCTTCAGCTTCTAACCCTTTACACGTGCAGGAGAACATTATGTTAGGATTTATTAAACCTGGTTTTGGAGAACTGGTCATTGTTTTGATTATTGTCTTGTTGCTTTTTGGCGCAAAACGACTTCCAGAAATTGCATCTTCAATTGGTGAAGCGATTAAAGGCTTCAAAAAAACCATGACTGACGATGACGACAAAAAAAAGAACGAGAAGAAATAAGGTTGTAGGCAAACTATGTTTGGAATTGGATCAACAGAACTCATGCTTATTTTTGGCGTTGCACTTTTTGTGCTTGGTCCCGAACGTTCCATTCAGCTTGCCAAAAAAAGCGGCGAGCTCTTGCGCAAAATTAAAACAGACTGGGCGCATGCAAAAAATCATTTCGATCTTGAAGCCAATCCTCCTCCAAAAAAATCTCCGCCAAAAGATCAATAAGCTTCTATGAAAGAATCTTCTTCCCAACCCTTTCTTGCTCATCTTATCGAACTTCGTTCGCGCTTATTGTATATGTTTCTTGCGCTTATTGTAGGAACAGGACTTTCATTTCTTTTTGCTGAAGAAATTTATCACTGGCTTGCAACGCCGCTCTATCAACATTTGCCAAAAGATTCACATCTCATCACCTTAAGTATTATGGAAGGTTGGCTTGTTTATTTTAAAACTGCTTTCATTGCTGGAGTTTGTCTTTCTGCACCTTTTTGCCTTTATCACCTTTGGGCATTTTTAGCGCCTGGACTTCTCAAACAAGAACAAAGTTTACTTATTAAAGCAGCTCTCGGTTCAAGCTTCTGCTTTTTGATTGGAATTCTTTTTTGCTATTACGTCATTATGCCAACAGGGCTTTCGGTGTTGATTGCATTTGTAAATCCAAACGACATTACGTTCATGCCGCAAATGTCTTTGTATCTTTCTTTTGTAACTCGGCTTCTCTTTTCTTTTGGCTTCGTTTTTCAACTTCCGCTGCTCATTGTCCTTTTGGTAAAATGGAGAATAGTAGAATTGGCAACGTTTAAGCGCCTTCGCCGTCATATGGTGGTAGCTGCCTTTGTAATTGGAGCTATCCTCACCCCGCCTGATGCTCTCACACAAACGATGATGGCCCTTCCTTTCATCGTTCTCTATGAAGTTGGAATTCTTCTTGCCCGTGGAATCAAAGTGAAAAACGAAAACTAAATTTATTTTTCCTTGCAAGACATCATTTCCTTTGGCTTATTCGAAAGATGAAAAAATTCTCTGACAAACTGTTAATCATTCTCATTGTTATCGCATCACTTGCAGGAGCTTTTTGTGGCTGGTTTTACGGACCCAAAATGCTTCCCATTTCCTTCCTCGGAACGTTTTTTTTAAATGCCCTTAAGATGATGGTGGTTCCCCTTGTTATGCTTTCGGTTATCAGTGGAGTAACGAGCCTTGGCGATGTGAGAAAAATTGGGAAGCTAGGTTTTAAAACCATTTCCTATTATTTCATCACCACTATTGTTGCGGTTATTCTTGGCCTTGTCTTGGTGAATATAATTGAACCCGGAATGGGAATTACCGTTGGAGAAGATATTGGCGCTGTTGTTCCAAAGCCTATTGGCATCACCGATATTTTTCTTTCGTTTGTGCATCCCAGTATTGTTGAGGCAATGTCGAGTTCAAAAATTCTGCCCATCATTATTTTTTCTCTGCTCTTTGGTGCAATGGCAACTACCTTGGGTGAAAAAGGAAAAGCATTAATCAGCATCATTGAATCTTTGAACCAAGTGATTATGAAAATGGTACATGTGATTTTATGGATTGCACCCATTGGAATTTTTGCGCTTGTAGCTGCTAAGCTTGGTGAATCTGGAGGTGGCGAAGCATTTTTTGCCGAACTTTCAAAAGTAGGTGCTTATTCTGCAACTGTTCTGATTGGCCTTTTCATTCATGCCGCTCTTGTGCTTCCGCTCATGCTCTTCTTCACCACAAAACGAAATCCATTTCGCTATCTTGCAGGATCGGCAGAAGCACTGGTGACAGCATTTTCCACCGCATCAAGTTCAGCAACCCTTCCGGTGACAATTCAAAACGTAAAAGAAAACAACAAAGTTTCCGAAACAAGCGCCAACTTTGTTCTTCCTCTTGGCTCCACCATCAACATGGATGGAACTGCATTGTATGAAGCTGTGGCTGCAATGTTTATTGCACAAAGTTATGACATTCATCTTGGAGTTGCTGCGCAAGCCATCATCTTTTTTACGGCGGTGCTTGCTTCTGTTGGCGCAGCGGGAATTCCTCAAGCTGGGCTTGTGACGATGGTTCTGGTTTTAACGGCGGTGGGCTTACCACTTGAAGGCATTGGAATTATTTTAAGTGTGGATTGGTTTCTTGATCGCTTCCGAACGGTGGTGAATGTATGGGGAGACTGCGTTGGCGCAGCTGTTATTGACACACTACATTTTGGGAAAGGTAAGCCTTTTTTGTCATTCCCTCATGGTTCTAGAGGGAATCTCCTCGGTTAGTTTTGTCATTGCGAATTTGCCAAAGGCAAATGTGGCAATCTCCTCTGACAATTGAATGAGGAGATCCTTCGTTACACTCAGGATGACAGCAAAGTGTCTGAATTGCTAGATTCCCGACAACAACATTCGGGAATGACAAAACAAAAAACTTTTATTTCATGTAGTTATAATATTGCGAGAACACACCTTAAGCCACATCTTTGTTTTTCTCTTCTGCATCAACATGCTTTTCGCGGAAGTAAATGAGACTGGCGAAGAGAAGTCCGCAAAGCGCAAGTGGTGATATGTCCGCGTTTTCACCGGAACCCAACTGACATCCGAAGTATTTATCTGAGCCACCTGATGATCCGCCAGAACCTCCACCTACAGAACTGCTTCCTCCAACGGTATATTCGAGACCATCGCCAGAGTAGATGGATCCGCTTTTTACAAGAATGTCGGAACCAATATCAGCTCCACTCACAATACTTACAGAAGAACTTGAGGCAACAGAGACACTTGCTGAAATGTCTTCAGAAATATCAGCAACAACTAAGCTTGATGACAATCCTGCCGAGCCATACACAATGTAGAGTGCATTTTCTCCGCCGATGATAATATCGGCAACGCCATCTCCGGTGATGTCACCTATTGCTGATGATCGGCAGAAGAGAGGATCGCTTACATCATTATTAATAGTAACATCAGCATCATCTAAGCTAAGCGCTACGCTTAATGAGTGTGGTCCATAAACGACGTAGGCTGTTTCACTTGTGCAGAGCAGCATGTCTTCTTCGCCGTCGTTGTTCACATCACCAAAGGCAGTGCTTTGCAGTTCACAGTTCGTGCAATCAACCGCTAAGTCTGGATCGCTTGTAGAAAGATTGATCGTGCTTCCTGAATCTACAATAGAGTGAGTGAAAATATAAGGGAGTTCTCCAGCTGAAAGTCCGCGGGAATCTGAGTCTGTGCCGGCATCTCCCGTTGCTGTGCTTGTGAGATTAAGCTGAGCATTTGATGAAGCATTACAATCTCCAAAGTAAATACTATCGGCATCTTCAAGCACAAATCCGTTTTGGAATGCTGAACAGGCTGGATAGTCTAAACTTCCAAACACGCTTCCTGATAAATTTGGAGAACTTCCATCCACGAGTTCATAAATATTGATCACTCCATTGCTTGAAGCTTCTGGTGCAGAGATATACACATAATCCCCGGCAACATTGGAACCAACGGCGTGGCCAAAGCGATCTCCTGATACAGATCCACTTACAGAGCTAAAGTCTGACGGCGTGCTTTTGCGTTCGTTCAGTTCATACGAACCTAAAAGCGTATCGGCCGTTGAGCGTGAAACATAGCATATTCCCTGCTGCGTTAAAGCTTCTGGAAAGCACACAATCACAAAACCCGCATTGGTGATAGCAATGTTGTAATCAAGAGTTGATGCTGAGCGATTTGGAACAATGATAGTAAATGCGTTGCCATCATACGTGTAGCTTAAGGTAATACTTCCTGAACCGCGCGCAGTTTCACTAACGCTGTAATTGCTTCCACTTAACACAATTTGCTCACTTGGAAGAGCACTTGTCACCGCTTGACTGACTTGCACAATGCTTACTGTGTCTGATGCCGTTTCATTATTTTCATCTGTCACCGTGAGCGTCACAACACTTGTTCCCGCTCCAGCTGATGTAAACACTGGCGTTGCGTTTGTAGCACTGCTGAGACTTCCGTCGCCTGAAGTGATTGCCCAACTGTACGTCACACTACATCCGGTTGAACTTGCTCCACTTAGCGTTACCGTGTCACTTGTGTTGATCACCACATCACTGCCGGCACTAGCTACAAGTGTAGTGCTACAGGCTTCTTCCTCTTCTGCAGAAGCTGCATCTGTAATAGTTACCGTTACACTTGAAATCGAAATACCATTGTAGCCGCTATCGGAACTTGTTGCTGTGTTGGTAACTGTTGCCGAACTTCCACTCGCCTCATCCCATGTTACGGTCACAGTTTGCGGAGTATCCCAATTTGCGGTGCTGAACGTAAGCGTTGTTGGACTTACATTTACATCTGTTCCGCCACTTGGCGTTACCGTTACACTTGCGGTTGGTTCTGCGGTTAACACAACGGTGTAGGTATCACTTGTTCCATCAACATCAACACTGGTTGATCCACTGCTCTCTGCAATGGTAACGCCTGCAGCATCATTATCCACTACTGTAGCACTCACACTATTCACAGCAACTCCGTCATAGTCTGCATCAACACTGCTTGCACCATGGCTAATCGTACACGTGTGATTGCCATCATCCAAATCATTATCTGATGACGTCACTGATATGGTTTGCGCTGTATTCCAATTTGCACTGGTAAACGTTACTGAACTTGGTGACACATCACATGAACTCGCTGGATTTGGCGTTACCACTACGTTTGCCGTTGGCTCACTGGTAAGCACGATGGTGTAGGTGTCTGCGGTTTCTGACCCTTCCGTTACACTCGTTGCTCCACCTGACTCGGTCACACTTACTCCTGCTGAATCATCGTCGGTAATGTTAACCGTAATGTCAGTAATACTCGTCGCATTATATCCCGAGTCTGCACTGAGCACTCCGAAGCTTATCGCCGATGTATGCGCGCCCTCTGCAATATCGTCATCTACTGGCGTTACCGTCACGGTTTGCGCGGTGTCCCAGTTGAGATTCGTAAACGTTAAGGTGAGAACGTCCACATCACTATCGGCATCGTCTGTAAGGGAAATACTCACATTTGCGGTTGGCTGTGAATTCAAGACAACCGTAAACGTATCGGTAGTGCTGCCTTCGGTGACGTTTGTGACACCACCTGATTCAGCTACCGTTATACCAGCAGTGTCATCATCCGTAATGGTAATGGTTTGCTGTTGGGTACCCGATTCACTTCCGTTGGTCACTCCACTAATATCTAAAATAATCGTTTCGTCACTTTCATCGATGCTATCCGTTGATGAGAACACGGTCGTGGTACCCGTTGTACTTCCGGCGCTAATGCTAATGGAATTTGAAAAGAGCGTATAGTCAGTGCCAGAACCTGTTGCGGTACCACTTGCAGCCAAGTCAACCGTCACGTCTTTACCTGAAGCAGTGCTTAAGGTTGCAGTTACCGTTGCAAAACCTGCTCCTTCTGAAATGGTTGCACTGCTCACACTCAAGCTTACCGTTGGAGGATCGTCATCATCGGTAATGGTCACCGTTACTTGCTGCGCTCCTGATTCTGTTGCGTTGGTCACATCACTCACATCAACGATAACGGTTTCGTTATTTTCATCCAACGTATCTAAGGCAGAACTTATACTCGCCGTGCCCGTTGTGCTTCCTGCTGAAATGGAAATAGATGTAGTTGAAAGAGTATAATCTGTTCCCGAACCTGTTGCGGTTCCGCTTGCGGACAAGGTCACCGTTACATCTCGGCCCGAAGCTGCACTTAACGTGGCGGTAAGCGTTGAACTTCCACTTGTTTCTGAAATGCTCTCGTTATTTACGGCAATGCTCACCGTTGGCGCATCGTCATCATCGGTAATGGTGACGGTGATTTGCTGTGTTCCCACTTCTGTTCCGTTGGTCACACTGCTGATATCAACAATCGCCGTTTCATCATCTTCATCTAATGTATCTAAGGCCGAACTGATCGTAACTGTCCCTGTTGTATTTCCTGCTGAAATGGAAATGGAACTGCCAGAAAGCGTATAGTCAGTGCCTGAACCTGTTGCCGTTCCACTTGCTGATAAGTTGATCGTCACATCTTGGCCTGATGCATCACTTAACGTTGCCGTTACCGTTGCGCTTCCACTTGTCTCGGAAATGCTAATGTTATCTACCGATAACGTCACGGATGGTGCATCGTCATCATCTGTAATGGTCACCGTTACTTGCTGTGTTCCAGACTCTGTACCATTCGTCACGCTGCTGATATCAATAATCACCGTCTCGTCAGTTTCGTCGAGTAAATCTTGTTCTGAAAAAATTGTGGCCGTGCCCGTTGTTTCTCCTGATGAAATCGTAATCGAACTTGATGAAAGCGTGTAGTCTGTTCCGCTTCCTGTCGCCGTTCCACTTGCAGACAAGTTTACCGTAACATCTCGGCCCGATGCTGCACTTAACGTGGCGGTAATGGTTGAGGTTACTGCACCTTCTCCTATTGTTGCACTATCTACCGCAATGCTCACCGTTGGAGCGTCGTCATCATCTGTAATGGTCACCGTTACTTGCTGTGTTCCAGACTCTGTACCATTCGTCACGCTGCTGATATCAATAATCACGGTTTCATCCGCCTCATCTATTGTATCTAAGGCTGAACTTATACTCGCCGTGCCCGTTGTGTTTCCAGCTGAAATGGAAATGGAGATAGTTGAAAGCGTATAATCTGTTCCCGAACCTGTCGCTGTTCCGCTTGCGGATAAATTTACCGTTACATCTTGGCCCGAAGCTGCACTTAACGTGGCGGTTACGGTTGAACTTCCACTCGTTTCCGAAATACTTGCATTGTTTACCGCAATGCTCACCGTTGGAGCTGCATCATCATCCGTAATGGTCACCGTTACTTGCTGCGTTCCATCTTCTGTTCCGTTGGTAACGCTATCAACATCAACAATCACTGTTTCGTTCGCTTCATCGGTTGTATCTGTAGCTGCTGTTATCGTCGCTGTTCCTGTTGTGTTTCCGGCGGTAATGGAAATTGAAGTAGTGGAAAGCGTATAGTCCGCGCCCGAACCGGTTGCGGTTCCGCTTGCTGAAATGGTTACAGTTGTAGCTAAACCTGAAGCTGCACTTAAAGTTGCGGTTACGGTGGAAACCCCGCCCGTTTCGGAAATGCTGGCATTATCCACGGCAATACTCACCGTTGGGGCTGTGTCGTTATCCGTAATATTGACCGTAACATCAGCGATCACAATCGCATTATAATTTCCATCTGCGCTTGATGCTGTATGGCCCACAGCGCTACTATGATCGCCTTCGTACAGCGTGTCGTTTGTTGCTGTAACCGTTACCGTTTGCGGGGTATCCCAATTTCCTGTGGTGAAGGTTAACGTGGCCGGACTTGTGGTACATCCACTGTCGGTATCTTCGCAAGCTGGCGTAATCACTACATCGGCCGTTGGCAAAGCATCCAGCACCATCGTGTACGTATCGGTTGATCCACCTTCGGTGACGTCGGTTGAGGCAACTGACTGAGTAATCGTCACACCTGCAACAGCATCTGTAGCACCATTCACAATCGCCACACTTTTTAACTCTGGCGTGTAACTGGTGCTGTCTGATTCTAAAAGTGTTTTATATTGGAAGTATTGGCTCGCAGCACAAGCAGTTAAGCCTGAAATATCAACTGAAGGAAGCGCAATGGTATTTGTAGTGGATTCTGTAAAGTACGCACTTGTGCTACTATCTGGCCCCATGAAGCTTTCGCCTAAACATGCGCTGTCATTACAACAACGAGCTTGAAATTTTTGACGAAGAGCGCCGCGTTTGTACATGTCAAGCACTTCTGTACTAGTGAGCTCTTCATCCCAAATACTCATTTCATCAAGGGTACCATTGAAATAAGCGCGTGAAGTTGAAATGTCTTGGTCACCAATGCGTAAAGGAGCAATGGTATCAATCATTTTTGAATAGCTATTATTCGTAGGTGTAATATTTGCTGAAGCACCATTGATATAAAAAGTTAATCCGCCTGTTGTTTTACTTCCATCATAGGTAGCACACACATGCTGCCAAGTGCCGGTAACCACTGAATTTGTATCCGTTTGCAAACCAAGGTAGGCTGTTCCACCACCATTACTATACAGATAAAACTGAAATTTTTTATTCGTAAGCGTACCAAACTGCCATTCATAATATTTTGTGGAACTCACCGTTTTCATTTTAGAAGCCATCATCGCGGTTTGATCAACATCACTATTAAGCCATGTACACACACTAAACGCTGTGTCTGTCGTACCATCTGTGAATGAAAGCTCTGCCTTGTCACCGCAATCTGCATATGAAGTACTGCCATCAAAATCGATGGCATCGCTTACTTTGCTTTCAGAATGAGCATAGCTAAGTGCATTTGCAGTACAGTTAAAGTGATTTCCCGAATCATCCCGTAAATCACCCGAGGCTTCATTCATGTGGTAAAGCGCCAAAAGATTGGTGGGATCAAAATTACCAGTGGTATATGCACTTTCTGTATTGTTGTCTGCTGTACCAGCTGCAATGCTTGCAACTTCATTAGACGATAAAGCACGAGAAAAAATGGCAACATCATCCATACTTCCAGTAATAGGCGTTTTGCCTGAATCTGTACTTCCAAGCATAAGAGGTTGTGTGGTGTCGTAAATGTCTGCTGGTATGGTACCTCCACAAGAAAGTGTCAGCGCTGTACCATCTCGGTATATTTTCACCTTATCGGTGTTATTCACACCGGATCCATCGTACACAACAGCAAGGTGATACCATCTTCCTACCGTAAGATTTGCATCTGTCGTCGAGCAATAGTTCGCACCAGCATCAGATGAACTGCTTGAAGCGAAAAAAACGAGCTCATCGGAAGCTGATAAGTCTGTACGAAAGAGGATGGAATTGTTTGTTGAGTTCGTAGGATTCCATTTGGTAACAATATTTTTATCTATGGCTAAGCTCGTTTGTTTCATCCACAACGACAGAGTAAGCGCAGTACCTTGAGACTCGGTTATATTTCCAAAATCAACTTCATCATCTACACCATCAAAACTAAGAGCAGTGTTATAGACACCAAGTGATGAATAGGTTACGCCTGTGGCAGTACCATCATAGCCATTTCCAGAGGTATCACCAATCACCCCCGAGCTTTCATTCATCAACGCACGTATTGCCAAGCCTGTTGTGTCAAAGGAATCGTCTTCAATAATGGGAGTACTTTGACTGCTGGGCAATTCTTTCCCGGCAGGTCTGTTGGGAACCCAAGCAAGTGTAGACCACAACACATCGGCTTTAGCATCTTTGATGTCGGAAATGTACGTACCGTCAGTTCCATTTGTAGATTGTTCAACCCAGCTATTCGCAGCATCCCACTGTACGGCAACATCGTCGTCACCGGTATCGATGTTAAAGGTTCCAGAGCTGTTATCGGTGAGAGTGCTCGCTTGAGCTACAGGAGTATAGATAAGGGACGACATCAGATACGTCATCAGCACAAGATACGTAAATCGATGCTTGCGAAAAAAATGTTGAAACCGACTCAACATGAAACTCCCCCCAAATCCCTTCAAAAACTGTTGTAATGATTGAAAAAAGGATACTCTCTTTTAAGACAAAAAACCACCATTATTTTCTTATTTTGATACTTGTGACAAAAATAGTGTTTTTAAACACTTATTATTTTATCATTATGAGAATTAATTGGTAAAACACTGTTTAAAGGGATTGGGAAGGCCTTTTGGGGAAAAGAGGAAGTGGGAGGTTTCTGGGGTGGGGAGGCATCAACAGTTTTTTTTATTTTTGTCATCCTCTGCCTTGAGCAGGCCTGCCGGCAGGCAGGGGATCCAGAATTTTTCTTTTCTAATGCCCTTAGACAGCACATCACTTGAATTGCTGGATCCCCGCCAAAATCATGCGAGGATGACAAAAAACAAAATTGGCAGAGGAGATTGCTTCACTTCGTTCACAATGACAATGAGTTGACTAAATTTCTAGCTCTACAGGTGATGGGCGATGCCCTCTTCTAGCCAAGGATCGCCTTTGGCCACAACCGGAATACGGCTTAAGAGTTTTAGGACGCAGAGCAAGAAAAGAGAACCAAAGCTTAAGAACATGGCCACTTCTGTCCAGCCAAAAACTGGAGCTTCTTTGAAGAACGTGGGGAAGACTAGCCAGTACACGTCAATCCACTGTACCAACAAAAGCCACACCGCCACAAAGAGAAGAACATTTTCTTTTTTCTTCGCCGCTTGAGAAATGAGCATGAAGAAAGGAATGATGAATTTAATTATACCAAGTGAGATAGAGAGAGATTTCCAGCCACCGTGAAATCGCTCGATGTAGAAAAATGTTTCTTCCGGCAAGTTGGCATACCAAATGAGCATGAACTGTGAAAAGCCGATGTACGCCCAGAAAATCACAAAAGCAAAAAGCAATTTTCCCAAGTCGAACAAATGTCTCTCGTTGATAAAATGTTGAAGGTAACCAAGTTTGCGCAACACAATGGTGAAAATGGTAAGCGTTGATAAACCCGCAAGAAATAAAATCACCCAACAGTAAATGCCAAAAATGGTACTAAACCAGTGTGGAGAAAGTGACATCATCAAGTCAAAACTTGCAAAGCTAAAGAGCCATCCAAAAAATAAAATGAATGGCGCAGAAAGATAAGAATTTCTTTTGCTGAAACGAGGATCGCGTGTTTCATCTTGTTTAAGTGAATGCTTCAACATAAAAAACCCGCAAACACCCACCAACAAAAGCAATGCGAACTGACGAATGGTGAAGAATGGTATATTCAAGTACGATTGTTTTGCGCTGAGAATTGCATCGTTCATCACCACATCATGATGCGTCCACTCATAAAGATGATGAACTCCAAAAAGTAACACCACAAACAAAATCGCCATCACCGGAACAAAAGCTACAAATGATTCTGCGATTCTGCGAATGGGAATGCTCCACTTTGATGCAGTGATATACTGAAGTGCAACAATGAATGTTCCCGAAAGACCAATGGCTCCCCAAAAATAATAGTTGGTCAAAAAGTTGGCCCACGCGCGAACGGGATTTGACTGAAGCATCAACACAAAACTCACAATGCCAAGAACAAACAATGCTGTAAGGATGCCTTTGAATTTGGGAGAGACTTCTAATTTTTTTACAGTTGGTATCATCATGGTTTTTTCAGTATTTACTGTTGTTGTTTCAATTTTTTCAAATGCATCTCAAGCCGTTTTACATCGCTTGGTTTTGGATCGTCAGCACGCTGCAATGCGCGAAGATAGTGAGTTATAGCCCAACGCTCTTCGGGCAAAGTTTGAGAAGCATAACTTGGCATGAGGTTTTGGCCTGTTGAAATCACGTGAAAAATTTCACCGTCTTCCCACGATTTAATTTTATCCGAAAGTAAAGATGGCGGCCGTGGAAATTTTGGAACAATCGTGCCATCTCCCTCGGCACTGTGTCCATGACAAACAACGCAGTAGATTTCGAACGCTTTTTTTCCGCGAGCAAACACTTCAGTGGTGCGAGGCAAAGGATTGTTGAGTGCATTTTTTGCACGCTCACGTTCATCGGCTGCGTAAGGATAAACATCAACATTGCGCGCAACGGTGCCTTCTACCGCTGTTTGCGGAGCTGCTTCTTGCGCCTTCACAGAAATTTGATCCATCATGTCTGGCATGTATTCGAATGCTGGTTTATCAGCACTTGAACAAGCCACACAAAGTGAAACAAGTGAAAAACTAATCAAGATGTTTAATTTCTTGTGCATTGCATTCCTTAAAAACACTGTCGATTTTTTCTTCATGATAATGAACATCACTACTATCTACAAAAAGTGCGAACTGATCATCGGTGATGCGTGGATCAAGTTTTCGCGTTTTCAATCCGTGGTGAATGATCATCGCCCACAAAATAAGCACTGTCGTGACTCCGCTGAACAAGATAGTAAGCTCAAACGTAACGGGAATAAATGAAGGCCAGCTAAAGGCCGGCTTTCCACCAATGTTGAGATGCCAGTCAACTGATTGCGTCCAATACTGAAACAAAAGCCCAAGCGATCCGCCAGTGAGGCCAAAGAAAAGTGCGGAATACGAAATCCAAGAACGCTTAATCCCCATGGCGGCTTCCATTCCGTGAATGGGAAACGGACTAAATGCATCCATCTTTTTGATATTGAGATGGCGCAGTCTTTTTGCAGCCACCAAGACTTCATGCGGATCATTGAAAAGAGCTATTTTCCCTTTCATCAGTGACCTCCCTTATGGGCATTGGGACTTGGCATAATTGACTTCACTTCAAACATACAAATAGTGGGAAGCACTCGACAGAAAAGGAGGAAGAACATCATGAAGAAACCAAAACTACCAATGGTAATTCCCCAATCGTGATCTGTCATTTTATAGTATCCCCAATTTGCGGGAAGGAAATCGCGATGCAATGAAGTAACTACAATCACAAAACGCTCGAACCACATTCCAATGTTGGCAAAGATTGATGCTACAAACATTACCGGAATGGAGCGTCGAAGTTTTTTGAACCAGAAAAGTTGTGGCACAATCATGTTGCAGCTTACCATAATCCAGTAGGCCCAAGCATACGGCCCAGCAATACGGTTGAGGAAAGCAAAGCGTTCGTAAATATTTCCGCTATACCAAGCGGTGAAAAGCTCGATCATGTAGGCATAGCCAACAATCATTCCCGTAACCAACATCACCTTGTTCATTTTTTCCATGTGGCCAATAGTGATGTAATCTTTGAGGTTAAACACTTCACGAACAATAGTAAGCAACGTAACCACCATGGCAAAGCCAGAGAACACGGCACCTGCAACGAAGTATGGTGGAAAAATAGTGGTATGCCAGCCAGGCACAACTGAAACGGCAAAGTCAAAACTTACAATTGAATGCACCGAAAGAACAAGTGGAGTACTCAAGCCTGCAAGAAGCAAATACACCATTTCATAGTGCGTCCACTTGCGGGCGGAACCTCTCCAACCAAAGGACATAACGCCATAGATAAGTTTTCGAATCTTATTTTTTGCGCGGTCGCGAACACTTGCGATATCGGGGATTAAACCTGTGTACCAAAAGAGAAAAGAAATAGTGAAGTAGGTTGAAACCGCAAACACATCCCACAAAAGTGGTGAGTTGAAGTTCACCCAAAGGTTTCTTTCATTGGGATAAGGAAATAACCAAAACGCAAGCCAAGGACGACCGGTGTGAATGAGCGGAAAAATTCCAGCAGTCATCACGGCAAAGATAGTCATAGCCTCAGCTGAACGGTTGATGGCTGTTCTCCACTTTTGGCGGAAGAGAAACAAAACTGCAGAAATTAATGTTCCGGCGTGACCAATACCAACCCAAAAAACGAAGTTGGTGATGAAGACTCCCCAACCAACAGGATGATTAAGACCTAAGGTTCCAAGGCCAACACGAAACATGTTCGTTGCATAACAAAGCCCCACCAAAAAAATGAGCACCGAAAGCACAAAACAAATCCACCACTTTTTCATCGGCAAAGATTCGAGTGGCTTGCACACCCTTTGCCCAATATCAGCGTAGCTTTTCCCCGGTGTCACTAAGGGTTCTTGAACGAGTTGGTTTCCTTGAATATCCATATCGATTTTACTTACACATTTCTAATTTTGGTTAAATACGTCACCACTGGACGTGTGTTAAGCTCTGCAAGTACATGATAGCCGCGTTGTGACGCTGCCATTTTTGCCACTTGGCTTTCTTTCATGTTTAAGTCACCAAACGTAATGGCTTGCGCTGGGCAGGTTTGCTGGCAAGCGGTTTTAATTTCGCCGTCTTTTAATTCTCGTTTTTCAATAATGGCATCATTTCGTTTTTCTTGAATCCGCTGAATACAGAAGGTACATTTTTCCATCACGCCTCTGCTGCGTGTGGTGATGTCTGGGTTCAAAACCTGATTCATCGGTTCTTTTATGCTAAGCGTTTGTTCAAAAAAGTTGAAGCGTCTCACTTTGTAAGGGCAGTTGTTTGCACAATACCGGGTTCCAACGCAACGATTGTAGCTCATCATGTTCAAGCCATCATCGCTGTGGAACGTTGCTAGTGTTGGGCAAACGGTTTCGCAAGGTGCATTGCTGCACTGCTGACAAGTCATAGGCTGATGTGAAACATTTGGATTTGCAGTTTTTCCTTTTTCACTGCTGTAGTAACGATCGATGCGAATCCAGTGCATTTCCCGTCCGCGAATCACCTGCTCTTTGCCTACGACGGGAATATTATTCTCCGCCTGACAAGCAACTACACAAGCGCTGCAACCAGTACATGCGTTGGTATCAATCACCATTCCCCAACGGTGGCCTTCGTATTTGCGTTCTTCCCACATGCTTGGAAGTTCTGCGTGTTTTTTTATTCCAGCATGAGGATTGTGCTGAAACTCTTTCCATGTTGCATCGGAAAAAATATCGTGGGCACGGTTTTCAAGTTCATGATGTCCTTGCGTGCAAGCAAGCAGTGCCGTTTTTCCTGTTTTTTCGAGCTCAACTTTTATTCCATTCCAGCTTGGAGTTTGATGCGCGTACGATTGAAAAGGATAAACCTGCATTCCATGAGGAGCCGCAAAGCCAAGCGCAACAGCTGCTGTAGCGTCATGCAATTTTGGCTGAATGTGAACTGGAAGCTCGGCAGAAAACGTTTCACTTTTTACTTTCACTACATCACCTTCGCGAAGTGAAAGCTTTGTTGCTGTTGCAAGAGAAAGGGAAACAACATTTTCCCACGTAAGTTTTGTGACGGGATCTGGAAGTTCCAGAAGCCAGCTGTTTGTATTATTTCTTCCATCGTAGAGAGAAAGACTTGGATAAAGCGCCAAGCTAAGTTCTGCAGATGAAGAAAGTTGTGGCAAGTTTTTCAACGCTGAAGGGTTGAAGGTTTCAGCAGAAGCTATTCTGCCGTGATCGTTTCTTTTGGAAGCAAACGCATCAACAAATCCCATCTTCAAGGCATCTTTCCAAGAAAGAGAACTTGAAACTCGAGGAAGCACTTCGCTTTTCCAATTGTGCTTCAACACTTCGTGATAATTTGATTCGCTGCCAGACCAATGCAGCAAAGAATCTTGACATGATCTACCTTGGTGAAGCGGCGCAATTACAGGCTGCACAAGGGTATAAAGTCCGCGCTCTGGATTTGCATCGCCCCAAGCTTCAAGGTAATGCGTGCCAGGACAAACGACATGGCTTTGTGCGGAGGTTGCCGTAAAATAATCTGCGCAAGAAATAACAAGCCCCACTTTTTTCAGCGCTTCTTCGCAGTTTAATTCTGCGGGAAGTGTAAAGAGAGGATCTGCATCGGCGACAATAAGCACTTCCACTTCACCAGCGTGCATTTCTGCCACAAGGTGTTTGAGTTCTTCAAACGAACTGCCCACGTAATCGCGAGGAGCAAGCGTCCAGTCTAGCGTTACACCATCATTGGCAAGTGTAGAGTTGATAAAGTTTACCGCCACTTGAAGCAGCACAGCATCTTTTGCATTTGGATTGGCTCCAACTACAAGACCTGTTCCGCGTGAAGCAACAAGTTCTTCTGCTGTTTCTACAATGTGAGATGCAGGAAAATTAATTTTGCTTTCAAGTTTTTCTGGAGCATAGCTTCGTAAAGAGCTTGCTACACTTGCATTTCCGGTTCGCCTTGCAACTTCATAAGCAAGACTTAGCGCAACAAAAATTTCATCTCCCGCTTTCACCGGAACAAACATATCTGCATTTGTACCCGTTACGGTTGGAACAGATTCAAAGGCAATGAAGCGTGACATTTTTCCCGCGTCAACATTTCTGCCTTCGGAAAATCCAGCCATATTGCGAACTGGATTCATCCAATTGCCAAGGAAATCGGCGCCAAAAGAAACAATGACTTTTGCCTCTTCAAAACGATAGCGTGGCAAGAGTGATTTTCCGTACGAAAGCTTTGCCGCTTCAACCATTTCATTTGGAAAAACAGAATCGTATGAAATGCTTGCTGCGTTGTAGGTATTTTCAAAACTTCGCAGTACTTTTTGCGTAGTAGGAGAGCTGCTTACACCCGTAAGCACTCTTATTTTTCCGCCTGTTTTTTTCACGGCATCAAGCTTGGCGATGATGTGCTTGTCGAGGTCTTCCCAGTTGCTTTCTTTTAGCGTTCCATTTTGCACAAAGCTTGGAGCTTTGATTCTATCGGGATGATACAAATCCAGCAAACTGGCTTGCGCTCTGGCTGAGAGGCCCGTTGCATTGAGAGGAGCATCAACATTTGGCTCAAGTTTAACCGGACGGCCTTCGCGCGTTCTGACTAAAACTGCATAAGAGGAACTTCCATCTTCAAAACTAGAAGCGTACCAAACCGGAACACCAGGAATCACACCTTCTGGCTTGTTGATGTAAGGCATAATTTTTTCAACAGGTCTTCGTGTACAGGCAGCGCCCGCCATAGCGATACTTGCCGCCATTACCTTTAAAAAGTCGCGGCGTTCCATGCCGGACATTTCGGCTTTCTGAGGAGGCTCTGCAAACTCTTTTCCCGTACGAGCTTCAAACTCTGCCGTTTGCTCGAGCTCTTCGATGCTTTTCCAAAAGGTCACATTTTTCTTCATATTAATAATGACAGCTTTCACAATGCGTTGGAGCATTTTTCTCACGATGGCAATCGATACAAAATCCCATCTGTAATGTTTTTACTTGGCTAACCCGTTCCATACTTCCCACATCACCATGACACTGCGTACAATCAAGCCCAGCCGCAATATGCCGTTCGTGGGTAAACCGAACATGATCTGGAAGATCGTGCACTTTTATCCACTCGAGAGGCTGCCCATTGGCATACATATCGCGAAGCTTTTGAATATAAGGACTGTCCAGCTTCACTACCTGGTGACAGTTCATGCAAATATTCATAGCAGGCACAACAGCGTGCTTCGATTTATCAACTCCCACATGACAATACTGGCAAGGGATTTGATTATCTCCGGCGTGAAGTTTATGGCTAAAGGGAATCGGCTGCTTTGGAGCATAACCAGTGTTGTCGCCAAGTTTCACCAAACTCCGCACTCCAAATGCCAATAAAATGACCGGAAGAGATAAAAGAGAAAGAAATAAAATTTTCTGGAAGCACTTACCCTTCAATGATTTCCCCTTGGAACAACCTCTCGTTGAAATAATGTGGGCGCTATCTACCCTCCTTGAAAATTTCTGTCGAGGAAAAAATCGAGATCAAATGAAAAAGTCTCAAACAGGAAATAAAGGACTCTCCGCCTCTAAAAAGTCTGAAGAAAACAAACTCTATTACGAACCCAAAAGAGGAGTTGCTTTCAAGCATACCTGTCACCTTCAACGCAAAAGAAAGCCCCCAGCTTTTTCCTTGCCTGTCCTCTAAGATCTTGTTAGAGGCCCTCACATGAAAATTCGGACTTTAACAATTTGCTTTTTTTTCGCCCTTTTTTCTCTTTTATCGCATCATCTTGTGGCCGCAGAATCAACTCCTGTCGAGCTTAAAGACGTTGGTATAGAAGAGCACTTGGGTGAACAGATTACGCTCTCGCTTCCTTTTTTGGACCAAAATGGAAATGAAGTGACACTTGCGGACTACTTTCACAAAGACAAAGCAGTGCTTTTTGTATTTGTTTATTATGAATGTCCGGGGCTTTGTACTTTCGTTTTAAACGGAATGATAAATGGGCTTCGCGACGTGCAGCTCACTCCTGGAAAAGAATTTGAAATCGTGGTGGTGAGTATTGATTCCAAGGAAACTCCACTACTGGCGAAAGAAAAGTTAACTTCGTATTTGAAAATGTATCGTGAAGGCAGCACTGAAAGTGGTTGGCACTTTCTTACTGGAAGTGACGAAAGCATTCGGCAACTCACGAAAGAAATTGGTTTCTCCTATGTTTACGATGCCGAGCAAAAGCAGTTTGCACACGCATCTGCCGTTTACGCACTCACACCAACCGGAAAAATTTCTCGCTATCTTTTTGGCATCGAGTATGCGCCCAGAGATGTGAAACTCGCTCTTCTTGAAGCAAGCGAAGGAAAATTAGGAAACCTTATTGATAAGCTTTTGCTCTACTGCTATCACTACGACCCCAAAGGAAAAAAGTATGCCCTTCTTGCAGTGAATATTATGAAAATTGCAGGTGTCATCACCCTCCTTGGGCTTGGAATATTGATTCATCTTCTGATGAAAAAACGAAAAAAGGCGGAAAGACTATGATTGGAACTATAAACCTTCCTCAAGCTTCATCAATGGCGGGAAACGTTGATGCACTTTATTCTTTTATTTTCATTATTTCACTTATTAGCTTCGCTCTTATTGTTGGCGCGTTGGTTTACTTTTCCTACAAGTACAGCAGAAAAAAATGCAACTCCGAAACGACCGCTTACATTCATGGAAACACAGCGCTTGAAGTAGGAATGAGTGCCGTTTTGTTCGTCATCGTTATGGTGATTTTTGCATGGGGTTGGATCGATTACAAAAAAATACGACTCGTTCCCGCAAATGCGCTTGAAGTCAATGTTATCGGACAGCAATGGTTGTGGAACCTCGAATATAAAAACGGAAGAAAACTTACCAACGAACTTGTTGTTCCAAAAGATGTTCCCGTCAAATTAGTCATGGGTTCCAAAGATGTGTTGCACAGCTTTTATGTGCCTGCATTTCGTTTGAAGCAAGATCTTGTTCCTGGTCAATTCACCTATATTTCTTTCACCGCAATTGAACTTGGTGAGTTTCCCATCTTCTGCGCGGAATTCTGCGGTACAGCTCACTATGGCATGATTGGAAAAGTGAAAGTGGTAGAAAAAGCAGCCTACGAAAAATGGCAAAACGTTTGGGAACTTGAGCAACGCTTAGGCATCAACGAAGCCGAAGCTTCAGAAAAAACAACTACGCAACTTTCACCAGTTGAACACGGAAAAGAACTCTTTACCAAACAAGGCTGCACCGCTTGTCACTCTACAGGCACCAACAAACTTGTTGGCCCTGGTTTAGCTGGCCTCTTTGGAAAAGAAACAACGCTTACAGATGGAAAAAAATTAACCGTAGACGAAAACTACATTAGAAGATCGCTTATGGAACCAAATGCTGAACTGGTAGAGGGCTTTGCTCCTCTTATGCCTACGTTTAAAGGACAATTGAGTGATGAAGAAGTCAATCATCTGATTGCATATTTGAAAAGCCTTCAATAATTTAAAGTCGCACCAAAAGAAAAACGGAGAACTACCATGAGTCACAGTCACGGCGCTGGAGAGAACTATCTTATTGCAAAACGAGGCATCATGTCCTGGCTGATCACCGTCGATCACAAACGCATTGGACTTATGTACCTCATCACTACAGCCATCTTTTTTCTTGTTGGTGGGCTCTTAGCGCTTTCGGTTAGGCTGGAACTTATGCTTCCAGGCCAAACCATCATGGAACCCGATACCTATAACAAGGCGTTTACACTTCATGGCGCCATCATGATTTTTCTGTTTATCATCCCTGCTATTCCAGCAGCACTTGGAAACTTTTTTCTTCCGCTTATGCTGGGCGCAAAAGACGTGGCGTTTCCCAAGCTAAACCTTGCAAGCTACTACATTTTTATTTTTGGTGCACTGCTTGCCATCTTCGCCATCTTTGACGGCGGCGTTGACACAGGCTGGACATTTTACACGCCCTACAGCATCAAAACCGCTGGCAGTGTGGTTTTGACAGCACTTGGTGTTTTTGTCATGGGCTTCTCTTCTATTCTCACCGGACTTAATTTTATCGTCACCATTCACAAACTAAGAGCTCCGGGCATGGGCTTTTTCAAAATGCCGCTTTTTGTTTGGGCAACGTATTCAACAGCTATCATCCAAGTCTTGGCAACTCCTGTTATTGGAATCACCGTTTTGCTTTTGGCAATGGAACGCATTTTAGGCATCGGATTTTTTGATCCCACACTTGGTGGCGATCCTGTTCTCTTCGAACACTTTTTTTGGTTCTACTCTCATCCAGCAGTGTACATTATGATTTTGCCTGCCATGGGAATTATCAGCGAAGTCATCACAGTTTTTTCGCGCAAACATATTTTTGGATACAAGGCCATCGCCTTCTCAAGCTTGGCTATTGCGGCTATTAGCTTTTTGGTGTGGGGACATCACATGTTTGTAAGTGGTCAATCCGACTTGGCCAATTTTCTTTTCTCTTTGCTCACCATGCTGGTTGCTATTCCCACTGCCATTAAAGTGGTGAACTGGACGGCGACGCTTTACAAAGGTTCCATCGATTTCAAAACACCAATGCTTTATGCCCTCGCTTTTATTTTTCTCTTCACCATTGGTGGATTAACAGGGCTTTTCCTGGCAGCGCTTTCTGTGGATGTCCATCTTCACGACACCTACTTTGTGGTTGCTCACTTTCACTACGTGATGATGGGCGGAACGGTTATGGGTTTTCTTGCCGGCGTTCATTACTGGTGGCCAAAAATTACAGGAAAAATGTACCACGAAAAAAGCGGGCAAATCGCTTGTTCACTCATTTTCCTTGGCTTCAACATTACTTTTATCAGCCAGTTTATTCTGGGCAGCAGAGGAATGCCGCGTCGCTACTATGATTATTCGGCAGAATACGCACCGCTGAATATGGTTTCAACTTTTGGTTCTTGGCTCATTGGCATGGGCTTCTTGCTGGCCACTATTTATTTGATTCACTCATGGTTTAGAGGCAAGGCAGCTTCTGCAAATCCTTGGAATGCAAAAACCTTGGAGTGGATGACGTCATCTCCGCCGCCAGAGCACAACTTTGCTGAAACTCCTCATGTCACCGAAGGGCCTTATGAGTACGGAGTAAAAGCTTAACCGTTAACGAAAGAAAATTTTAGAAGAGGTTCCTATGTCACAACATGTAGTTGCGCATCATTTTGATTCGGCGAAACAAGAATTCGAATCATCTAAGTTGGGAATGTGGTTGTTTCTGATAACAGAAGTTCTGCTTTTCGGCGGGCTTTTTGTGGCCTACATTATTTTCCGCATTAAATATCCGGAGATGTTTCACGAAGCCAGCAAATTTCTCAATCGTCCCATGGGCGCCTTCAACACTGTTGTGCTTATCTGCTCTAGCTTCACGATGGCCATGGCGGTGAACGCAACGCAGCGCAATGATCAAAACAAAGCCAATCAATATCTCATCGTCACTTTGTTTTGTGGTCTTATTTTCATGGTGATTAAATTTTTCGAATACAGCCACAAATTTCACGAGGGATTATTCCCAGGAGCTCACTTTGCGTTTGAAGGTCAGAGCCCAGAACATTCTTCACTTTTTTTCTCGCTTTATTTCATGATGACAGGATTGCACGGTATTCACGTGCTTGTAGGGATGGGGCTTATTCTTTGGTGCCTCATCAAATCAAACAGAGGCGCTTTTTCTAGTTCCTATTATACCCCTGTTGAGAACACCGGAATTTACTGGCATTTGGTGGATTTAATTTGGATCTACCTTTTCCCCCTTATGTATTTAATAGGATAATTTTTTTGTACCATTAACGTGCAGTCATCCCGAACGAGATGACAGGCTTAGAAGACATCAGCGAGAATAATTATGAACGATCATCACAATCACCATAAAGCCACTTATATAAAAATGTGGATAGCTCTGCTTATCCTTACCATTGTTACCTTTGCCGCTGCCTATGCTGATTTTGGCACGATGAACATTGTCATTGCTATGGCCATCGCTTCTGTAAAGGCAACTCTGGTTGCACTTTATTTTATGCATCTCAAAGAAAACAATCGTTTAAATCAAGTTGTGTTTGCGAGCTCTTTTTTGTGTTTGCTTATTTTTGTGGGACTCACTCTTGCTGATACCGAATATCGCGACGAAGAACTTCAATACATCAGCATTGAAAAAATTGCAGCGCCTGCAGGAAATGAAAATGCGCTTCATGAAAAATATAAAACCTCTTCACCAGAACTTCTGGCTCAAGGAAAAACAATTTTTCAACAACAGTGTGCTCTGTGTCACGGGGAAAGTGGCCAGGGTAATGGACCAGCGGGTGCTGCACTTAATCCAAAGCCAAGAGATTTTACTTCTGGAAATTGGACACAAGGTGGAGAACCTTCACATGTGTTCCAAACAATCAGCAATGGTATTCCAGGTTCTTCCATGTCGTCATATGCAAATCTTTCAGTGAAAGACAGATGGGCGCTTGCTCATTATGTTCGTTCGTTTGCAAGCAATCCACCAGCTGAAACAGACGAAAGCTTTGCAAGCTCAAAGCTTATCGTAAAAGAAGACGCTAGCGCAGGACAAGCAAAAGGGAAACTTCCCGTTGATTTCGCCATCGAGCTTTTGGTGGAAGAAGCGAAATAGATTTTGAGGAAAATTTGTCATCCTCGCGCAGGCGGCCTGCCTGCCGGTCAGGCAGGGGATCCAGCAATTCAAACACTTTGCTGTCATCCTGAGTGGAACGAAGGATCTCCTCTGACAATTTTGCTTTTGTTATAGTCGAATGCTTAAAGTGTTTGAGGAGATCCTTCACTTCGTTCAGGATGACAAAACAGGGAATTGTTAAATGACAATGAGTTGACTGAATTCAATGAAAAAACTTTTACTCCTTCTTATCAGCCTTACTTTTCTTCTCTTCCTCTGGGGAGCAACGGTGAGGGCTTTTGGCGCGGGGATGGCTTGCCCTGATTGGCCGCTCTGTTATGGACAAGTGCTGCCGCCTCTCGATTTCCTCATTTTTCTCGAATGGGGTCACCGCAAACTTGCAGCTCTTATTGGTTTGCTGCTTCTCGCTTTTCTGGTTCTCGTCTTCAAATCTCGTGATGCTCGAAAACAATTAGGAACGCTGGCAATCGTTTCGTTTTTTCTTTTGTTGCTTCAAGTTTTTATGGGCGCACTCACTGTGTTTCATTACAACATTCCCTATTCTGTAAGTTTACATTTTGGAGTAGGGCTTTTCTTTCTCTCCACGCTTGTCATTATGTACCGAAAATTAAGCCCAGCAGTTGAAGCCACGCGAAGCCGCGGCATTTTGCTGCTCAGCTTCTTCGGACTTGCGTTGTGTTTTGTGCAAATTCTTTTGGGAAGCTATGTAGCCTCAAGCCATGCAGGCCTTGTCTGTCCTGATTTTCCCGCCTGCTTCGGTTCTTTCTTTCCCCCATTGGAAGGAAAAATAGGGCTGCAAATGTTTCACCGTTATTTGGCTTATGCGCTCACTCTTTTTGTGGCCTGTTTCCTGCTAAAAGCCAGTAGAGAACGGTTTCCGTTGAAGTTTCGAAAACTCTTCTTGCTTCTCGCCTCAATCACGATAATACAGGTCTTCCTCGGCATCGGGAATGTTGTTTTTGAACTGCCTTATGTCTTGAGAGTTGCCCACAATGGAGTGGCGACTCTTCTCTTTTTAACGTTTGTGACCATTACTTATGAACTCTCGCGCCTCCGATTATCTTAGCCTTACCAAGCCTCGCATCAGCATGCTGTTTGCCTTTAGTGGCGCAACTGCGCTTGTGCTGGAAGGAAGTGTAAAGGCAAGCTCGCTTCGCTTTTGGCTGATCACCTTTGCCATCTTCGCTGTTGGCGGAGCGGCAAATGCGCTTAACCAATACTTCGAACGCGACATCGATAAAAAAATGAAACGCACGGCCGAAAAACGCGCACTTCCTTCCGGAAGACTTTCGCCACGTGCTGCGTTGATCTTTGCTCTTGTGTTGGGAATACTCGGCAACGTACTTTTGCTCGCAACAGGAAACCTGCTTGCCATGGGCCTTGGCGTGGCCACCATTGCTTACTACAGTTTTTACTACACGCTTTGGTTGAAGCCGCGCACACCTTACAATATTGTGATTGGCGGAGCTGCAGGTGCAACCGGTCCCCTCATTGCTTGGGCTGCGGTTGCGGGCAACATTAGCTGGCTCGCTCTCTTCATGTTTCTCATCATCTTTTTTTGGACGCCGCCACACTTTTGGGCCTTGGCACTTTGCTGCAAGCAAGATTACGCAAATGCGGGCTATCCTATGCTGCCCAATGTTGCTGGAGACGAAGTGACAAAGAAAAATATTTTTTTCTACTCTCTCGCACTTTTGCCCATTGCGGTTGCTCCAAGTTTCTTTGGCTTGCATAAATTCTATGCCATCACCTCTAGCCTTTTGAGCTTGGCATTTCTCTACCTGGCCTTCCGCATCTCAAAAACCCAAGACCTCAAAGAAGCCTGGAAACTCTTCGGCTATTCCATTTTGTATCTCTTCCTCATTTTGCTGATGATGATTATTGATGTTGCTGTTTCGTAAATGGTACGATGGAACAATAGAGCGATCGTACAATAGGTGGGAATGACGCACTACGTCTTGCTTCACGGCCAAGTCCTCACTATAGCGCGGCATTATGCCCGTAAGTATTTCTTCACTTTTATCTCCTTTTTTTGATCCCAACCTCACCTATTATGAAGGTGCGGATGGCATCGCACCTCCAGAAAAAAGAGAGCTCGATGAAAACCAAAGGGGAAGTTCTCTCATTTCAACAGGATCAAGCTTATCAGCACCTCCTGTTCGCGAACTCAGTGCAAATATTGTGCTTCAACACATGAACTCCCAGAAAGTTGCGCGCGGAGAAGCTCTGCTGCCAGCACACATCAAACTCACTGACATTGAAGAAAACTCTGCAGTTTCGGTAGCCTGGGGAAATGCATCCAGACTTCCGGGCAATGGCCAGGTGTGCCACATGAAAGGGAGAGCGCTTCTGTTCACGAAGAAACAAATCTCTCTCGAAAAAATAAAAGAAATTTTACTCACACCTTCTTTGCATCCTGAAATTTTTTCTGGTGTGACCGATTCCAAAAATCTTTCTGTAGAAGAAAATTCAAACGCAGTTTTTCCTCTCGAGATCTTCAATCTTCAGGCCGCAGAAGATATGCAACTACTTACACGCATCAGAGCAAAACGTTTTCCTCATGGCATTGTCGTCTTAAGAGATTTAGCTTCAGAGGATGAACAAAAATTCAATTCAGCGCAATTCTATGACAGAAGCGAGTTTCGTGACGATCAGGTGAAAGTCTTTACCGGTCAGTTTCAAGTTTTAGAAATCCATAACGGCACGGTTATTATCATGGACATTGATCTCATTGCCGATGACATTCCAAACATTGTCAGCTGCGAAACAGCCGCGGATCCTGGCGGTTTTCTTTCTACCCTCACCGGCGGAAAAGACATCAAGCACCAACTTGAAGCACACGCGCAACATATTTTTGAATTTGCAACGAAGGTGAAATAATTTTGTTTTTTGTCATCCTTCCGCCTAAGGTGAAGGGATCTAGGAATTAAAACACTTTGCTGTCATCCTGAGTGTAACGAAGGATCTCCTCATACAATTTGGGTATTTGACCATAGCAAAATCAGAATTGCCCGAGGAGATCCTTCTCTTCGTTCAGGATGACACAGAATTGTGGATCTCCGCGTTCCTGCCAAAGGCAGGCAAGCGCGAGGATACAGCGACCTCCTCTCCCTTTTTCATTTGAGTTCTTCTTTTTGATGATCTACTTCCTTTCGGATGGAAAATCTTAAACGCGTTCATTGGAAATCAAAACTTGGTTTTTTGCTTGCTGCTATTGGCTCTGCTGTGGGCCTTGGAAATATTTGGCGTTTTCCTTATGTGGCCTACAAAAATGGCGGCGGCGCGTTTCTCATTCCCTACCTCATTGCCCTCTTACTCGTGGGCATTCCATTGTTGGTTTTAGAACATGGCTTGGGCCAGCTGAAAAAAGGTTCTGCACCCTTGGCATTCGGAAAAATCCGCAGAGGCTGGGAATACTTGGGCTGGTGGGTTTCTGTGTTTATTTGTTTTGGCTTGATGTTGTACTACAGCGCAGTGCTTTCGTGGTGCGTACATTATTTTGGGTTTTCTTTTTCTGGTGCGTGGGGAGAAAACACGCAAGCGTTTTTCTTTCAAGATTTTTTACAGCTGAGCGAATCACCTTTTGATATCGGCAGCATCAATTGGAGCATCTTTGCTGGCATTGCCGTAGTATGGTTTGTAAACTGGCTTGTCATTTCACGCGGCATTCGCAAAGGCATTGAGATTGCGAATAAAATTGGCATGCCTTTGCTGTTTGCAACATTGCTGCTTTTGCTGGTGTGGTCACTTCTTCTGCCTGGAGCTTCAACGGGAGTTGCGGCGCTGGTTGTGCCAAATCTTTCAAAGCTGCTCAGCCCAAGTGTTTGGCACGATGCCTTTGGCCAAATCTTTTTCACGCTCTCCTTAGGTTCGGGAGTAATGATTGTATTTGCCAGCTATCTTCCCGACAGAAAAAACCTCACCGGAAATGCCATAAAGACAGCGGCCGCAAATTCAACGGTAGAGCTCATTGCCGGCTTTGCGGTGTTCGCCATCATTGGTTACATCGCCACAAATGCGGGAAAGCCAATTGACCAAGCCGTGCAAAGTGGCCCTGGCCTTGCGTTTGTGGTCTATCCACAAGCTATTTCCCATCTTCCTTTTGGCAATGTTCCTTTTGGCAATGTTCTTTTTGGCGCGCTTTTCTTTTTCACCTTGCTTTTGGCTGGTCTCACTTCATCCATTTCCATTATTGAAACGTTTATTTCTGCTGCCATCGACAAGTTCAACTGGAAACGCAAACCACTTGTGACTGTTGTGTGCCTTGTTGGCTTTGCGGGCAGCGCCATCTTTGCCACCAACGCCGGACTCTACTGGCTCGACATCATCGATCACATGCTCACCAACATGGGCCTTTTGCTGGTAGGATTTTTTGAAATCATTTTGGTAGCGTGGATCTTTGGAGCAAAGCGTTTTATCGCGCTCATCGACAGAGAATCAAACCTCAAACTGGGAAAATTTTGGATTGTTACCGCGAAGTACATCACACCACTTGTGCTCATCGCGCTTTTTGTCATAAGCGCAAGGCAAGACTTCATCACGCCTTACGGCGGCTATCCATGGGAAGCTATTATCGTCATTGGTTTTGGTTGGCTCGCTGCAACGTTAATTGTGGCAAAAGCCTTCAGCGAAGCAAAATGGAAAACCGATCACCTGGAACAAGAAGACACTTCCGAGGCATTGATTGTGGAAGTGATGGAATGAAGCAAGTTAATACACCTGCACTTCCACTTCGGTCACGACGCGTTCGGTGGCTTTGAGGATGGTGATTTTGAGTTTTTTGTGGTTGAGCACTTCGCCTTTTTGTGGAATGTGGCCTGCAAGATGCACAATGAAACCAGCTATTGTTTCGTAATCACCTTCCGGAATGCTGAGGTGTAATTTTTCGTTGGCCTCTTCTATTTCCATACGACCATTGATCACAAATCGCTTTGCCCCAAGACGTCTATACAGTGTCAGTACTTCGTCGTGCTCATCTCCAATTTCGCCCACCACTTCTTCCAGCAAATCTTCTACTGTTACTATTCCGGTGGCAGCGCCATATTCATCAACAACAATAGCTAAGGGTTCACCACGTTTTTTCATGGTGAACAAAAGTTCATCCAGCGGCATTTCTTCAGGAACGTAATATGGTTTTCGTGCAAGATCAGTAAGCCCTTTTTTCTCTTCATCAAATAAGAGATCAATGCTCCACAGCACTCCAACCATGTTAAAAATTTGATCATCATACAGAGGAATGCGGGAAAATTCGTGTTCTTCAATAAGTGCAGCTGCTTCTTTTCGGCTGGCATCTTGCGGAACTGCAATTACATCAACAAGTGGTGTCATAATGTTTTCCACTTTTTTATCAGCAAGCTCAAAGATACGGCTGACAAGGGTTACCTCGGAGGGCTTCACATCACTTTTTTCCACTTCACCATGTTCCATTAACATTTCAAGTTCTTCGCGAGAAAAATCTGAACCTTGCTTGTGAATATTTTTTTTGATTCTCTTTATCAGCAAATCGGTGAACTGAGACAAAATCCACACAAGCGGAAAGAAAAGAATTTGGAAAAAGAAAAGAGCAGGCGCAATAACCATCACCACTTTGTTGGCATAAAACTGATACAAACTTTTGGGAACAAGTTCACCCACAATAAGCGTGATGGGCCAAAACAAAAGAGCAAATGTTGCATATCCTTCACCATAATGTTCAAAAATATACAGCGTCGTTACCACCGAACCCGTAACCGTACAGATGTTGGTGCCAAGCAAGGTGGTGGAAAAAAAGTGCGACGGCCTTTCCATCAAGTGAAGCGCAAGCTTTGCAAGACGAGAGCCTTTATTGGCAAGCATTTTTATTTTGTACTTGTCTGCAGCAACAACCGCCATTTCACTTCCTGAAAAAAAACCTTCAAAAAGCACACAAAGCGTTAATGTAATTGTAAGATAGAGTGCCGACATATTTTTCTTTCGTCAATTGCTTTTGATGAGTAGAAAATTTTCTCCCCTCTTAGGTTAAGAGGGGCTGGGGGAGTTAGCGCCTTACGGTAAAAAACAATAACCCCACCTAACCTCCCCTTAATTTAAGGGGAGGAATTTACTCATCCTCAATCTCCCCAAACAAACGTTCCAAGACGTCGTGCAGAGTTGCAAGCCCTACAAGGCTTTGCTGTTTATTCAGCACCAACGCCATGTGCATTCTGTCTTGCTGAATTCGTTTCAAGAGGTCTTCAACTTTTTCGTTGCTTCGAACAAAAAGCGGAGTATGCAAAATGGACTTCAAGCTCACATTTGAATTTTCTTTTCGTTTTCGATGAAAGGAAAACAAATCTCTCACATGCAAAATCCCAATAATGTTCGTCTGCTCACCTTCATAAATGGGAATGCGTCGGTATTCGGTTGCTCGAATTTCTTCCAGCATTATTTTGTATTCCATATCAAGTGGAAGCATAAAAATTTGATCGCGCGGAGTTATAATGTTTTTCACTAATTCATCTGTGAATTCGAAAACATTGTGAATAATTTCTCGTTCTTCTTCCTCTAGCAATCCTTCATCGCGTCCCAAATCGATAAGCGATCTAAATTCTTCTTCCTTCACCATCGCGGCAGAAGCATTTGGATCTCCACCAAAACATTTGATAAACGTATCCGCAATACTGGTCAGCACTATTCTGAACGGTGTCACACAATAATGAAACACTCTAAGAGGAATCACCATAATAGGAGCAATGGTATCTGATAATCGTAGTGCAATATTTTTTGGAATGACTTCGCCCAAAAGTAAAAGAATCGGCGTGATAATAAGAATAGAAAGAAGCGTTCCTGTTTTTGCACTAGACGGAAAAAAATGAGAAATGAGCGTTGCTCCTACAATAGAAATGGAAACATTCATCAGCTCATTGCCCAAAAGAATTGTGGCCAAAAAATGTCTTGGCTCATCTAAGTATTCGCCAACTTTTTTGATCACCCAAATTTTTGATTCTTGAAATTTTTTAATTTGTACGCGGCTTAAAGAAAAAATAGCTGTCTCAGACGCAGAAAAAAATGCCGAGAGCAAAAGAAGAAGGACAAAGAGGAAAATGAGTGTTGTCATAGCTTAGGGCGCCGCCTGAATTTCACCATCTAAAACCGTGAGCATTCTCATGGTACGAACAGAATCGTGTTGATCTGTTATGTCAATCACACCAGTTACTCCCGGAAAATTTTTAAGCTCTCTCAAACTTTTTGCAATTTCTTGTCTGCTGGGTGAACCACTTTTCTCTGTTGCCACCATCACCATTCGAAGAGAATCATACCCAAGCGCTTCAAGCAAAGTGGGAGAAAACTTGTAGGATTCGGTAAAACGATCGATGAATTCTTTTGAACTCACATCTGGAAGATTGGGAGAAAACGCCGAAGTAAACAACGCACCTTCTACATATTTTCCACCGCGTTCGATGAGTTTTTGGTTATCCCAACGCGCCGTTCCCAAAAGCTGCACTTTTTTCACTCCCAGCATCGACAGAACTGGCGCTAGATAGGAGGCGACGTAAGGAGAATCTGGAATAAACAGAGCATCATAATCTAAAGTCAATTTCGAATGCAGCCTCACTTTTTTTCCACGTTTTTTCTCGCGCTGCGCATGCTGCAATTTGCGCACAAAACCCATTTGGTCTGACGCATATTCTTGAACGCCTACTACAACACCACCCGCTTCAGTAGCTCGCGTGCGGAAAAGTTCGGCATAAGTTTTTCCAATAGAGGTTTGCGGATGCAAAATTAAAAAGCGCTTCAAGTTTCGCTTATGAAGCGCAAAGTCAATAATGGTCTTCACTTGCGACTCTGGCGTAATGCTGTTGCGAAAAACATAGTCCAAATTATTTACCACACCATCTAATTGAGAAAGCATAATCATGGGAAGATGATGATGCTCGGCTCGCTTCGCTGCTGCTGTAACCGCATTGGTGCTAAGCGGCCCAACGATCACTTGCACTCCAGCTTTTTGCAGCTCGTCTACTGCGGCAACAGCCTTTTCTGGATTCGCTTCTGAATCACGCACAAGAAGTTTTGTACCCTTCAAACTCTTGCAGGGCTTGTAAATGCCGGCAGCACACTCCACACCTTTTAACACAGCGTCACCATAAATTTTGTATTTTCCGGACAACGGTAAAATAACTCCAACCGTAAGTGTAATATCTTTGAAGTCTTCGTTTACTTCCTGAAGCCAGAGTAAAGCTTGCGGAGTAAGTTCACTTTTTGGATAGGAACTTACGAAATCTTTTAGCAATGGCTTTGTTTTTTCTCTGTCTTCGGATCTAAATTTTTGGATTTCTTTAAACGAAAGATAGGCTTTGGATTCGTTTCCACCTTCTGTATTTTTACGAAGCCATTCCAAGTCTGCATCTGTTACCACAGCAGATGCAACCCAGGCTGAAAGCCTAGTCTTTGCTGCATCCTGTGACACTTGAAGAGAAAAGTTTTGAACATCTCGTGGATCAAAAAAGAGATAATCATCCACCAAATGAAGCGCAGCCAACACTTGCTCTTTTTCCAAACCATCTTGATTTGTACAGTGATAAACAAGTGAATCAAATTGAACTAAATACTTTGGAGCGTATTGATCGCGCTGCAGTTTTTTCGTGGAAGCAAGAAGTGCTGCACAGTTTTCTTGTTGGTACATATCAAGAAAACGCTTGGCTGTTGCGGAAGCTTGGGCGTCTGGAATTTTGACTTGTTCAGGAGTTTTTGCTTGTTCTTGAGGAAGAACAACTGGTTGTTTTGCACACGCAGGCATGAACACCAATAAAAACAGAAGCAAAAATAAATTCCTCAACTATCCCCCCTTTTTAGAAACACTCACCATTGCTGGCCTTAACAATCTGTCGCCCAAAAAATAGCCTTTTCGATGCACAGCCACAACGGTATTGGGCTTGTGTTCATCCGACTCGATCATTGAAATGGCTTCGTGTTGATCTGGATCAAACAGCTTTTCTTCTGCATCAATTTCTTTCAGCTGAAATCGTTCTAAACTTTTCGAGAGCCCTTTTCGTATCATTTCCACACCTTGAGATAAAGACTTTACTTCTTCGGAACTGGATTCTGGAATATGATTAAGCACTCGGTCAAAATCGTCAAGCGTTGGCAGAAGCGCTTCCAAGAGCTTTTCGTTTGCGTAACGACTTTGCTCTTCTTGCTCTTTTGTCACTCGCTTTTTGAAATTTTCAAATTCGGCTAGAACGCGCAAAAGTTTTTCTTGATGTTTTTTTGCTTCGTCTTGAACTTTTTTGATTTCGGTATTCAAATCTTTTTCAATCTTTTTTTCATCTTGTTCCACAGTGTTTTGCTTTTTTGTGGCTTCATCGTTTTTTGCTTCAGTTTTTTCGTGACGGGCATTCATAATTACAACTCCTTCTGCTCAAGATAACGGCTCACAAGCTGCGATGTAAAATGTACAACAGAAACAATGTGAGCATAATTCATACGCCTTGGGCCAATAACACCAAGCGCGCCTATAATTTTTCCATTTTTTGAATATGGAGCAGATACAACACTGGCATCAATTTGCTCTTGATGCTCATGATCTGATCCAACAAATATTTTTACCCCGTGTGCATCTTCGCAACGTTCTAACAAACTCAACATTTTTTCTTTTTCATTCAGTGAACTTAAAAGTGCTTTTATTTTTTCAAATTCTCTAGCCTCTGCTTGTTGACACAAATTATCTGTTCCTTTGATATGAACTTCTTGATCTGGAATACTTTGAAACAAAACATTCGAATACTGAAAACCTTTGAGCAAAAGCGCATCATATTCTTCGCGCTCACATTTTAATTCTCGAGCTATTTTTTCCTTCGCCTCTTGAAGCGTCAGCCCAATAAAAATGCGATTACAAAAATTATTTATTTTTTCTAATTGCCGAAAACTATACTGCTCTTGCACTTCGATGATGGCATTTTGCACCATACCGCTTTGCGCCACAAAAATGCCCAGCAAGCGCGCATCAGTGAGTTGCAAAAATTCGATATGCTTAAAGCGAATATGGCTTAGGCTTGGCATCACCACCAAACCTGCAAACGACGAAAACTCTGAAAGAATGCTGGAACTCTGTTTCAACAGTTTTTCTTCGCTGCTGTTTTCTTGTGAAAACGTATTTTGAATGTTGGATTTTTCGTGCTCGCTTAAATCAGCAACCGAAAGCAATGTCTGCACGTAATAGTTAAGCCCACTGCTGGTAGGCACACGTCCAGCTGAGGTATACGGCTGAGAAAGCAGACCCAATTCGGTAAGATCGGCCATCACATTTCTGATGGTAGCCGGGGAAAGGCTTGTGGGATGGCGTTTTGCGATGGCCCGAGAACCAACAGGACCAGCTGTGCTGATATAATCAGAGACCAAAATCTTGAGAATATCCTGGTACCGCTGGGGGAGTTCTTGCAACATAGTTTAACAATTTCAAGAGCTTAGCACTCTATTCCTTAGAGCGCTAAGAACTACCAAGCAAGAGGGGGCTTGTCAATTGTTGAAAAAACAGGGGACGGTTCTGCCGCTTTGTGAGCTGCAAAAGTATTTTCACACAAGTTCGCCTGACCATAATTGCTTCAAGAAGAGTTCCCAAGGCAAAACCTGGATGTGCTCATGAACTTTTCTGGGTTCTCGTTCGCATGAAATGACAAGCTGCTTCACCGGACCATCTTCCAAAAGCGCTTTAAGTCCTTTCACATCTCCTGCATGAACCTTGTCACTGCCTTTAATTTCCAAGGCAAGTTCTTTGTCGTTTATAATAAAATCAACTTCCTGATTTGAACTTGTTCTCCAAAAGGCAATTTCCATCTCAGCCTGTCGATAAGCCTTATAGGCCATGAGTTCCATGAGGATAAATTGTTCAAAGGATTTTCCAAACTCAGGGGTTTTGTATTTCGGCTGCCGCCGTGCAAGATAATTGGTAACCCCCATATCAAAGAGATAAAATTTTTCCGTTTGAACCATTCGACGATTTTTTGATTTTGTCCAAGGCGGAAGCCGAAACCCAAGATAGGTATCTTCCAAAATCTGAAAATAGGTGCGAACCACTTTTGCAGAAACGCCCGTTTCTCGCGCAACGTTTGTATAATTGATAAGTTCACTAGAGGTAAGTGCTGCAACTTGTAAAAAATTGTGGAAGGCTGGAATGTTTTGAGTAAGGGCCTCATCAATAATTTCTTCTTTCAGATAATCAGCCACATAGGCACGAAGATCTTCCTGAGGAGATGGGGAAAGAAAGTGTGGAGGAAGCATTCCACTTACCATCACAGATTCGAGTTCAAAACCTTCAACTTCTTGAAAACTAAGAGGCGTCATATGCCTGCGCCATGCCCTTCCCCCCAAAAGATTTGCATGACCACGTTTTAATTTTCTTGCGCTTGAACCTGTAAGCAAAAAAGAGATCCCTTTATTTTCAATGAGCCAATGCACTTCGTCCAAGAGAGCTGGAACTTTTTGCACTTCATCAATAACAATCATTCCAGAGTGATCCTGATAACGCTCTCGAAGAAGCGCCGGCCTACTTGAATATTCTGCAAAGAGGTCTGTTTTGAGAAGATCGATGAGAAGAACGTCTTTTCGTGCAAGAAGATGCTCTCGTATCCAATATGTTTTCCCTACTTTTCTGGGCCCCCACAAAAAAGCTGACTTTCCAGGTGGAAGATCGAGTGAAAAATGTCTTTTGATAATTTTACGCATAAGGGCACTTTATCAGGATAATCTTCCCTTAACAAGCAAATTTTCCTCATTCCTTAAACCGGGGACGGTTCTGGCTTTGTAACTACCTTAAATTGTTATGCTATTTTGCCACTTCAGCAGCAAGCAGCCCAGAGCTTGGCAAGCTCTGATGATCATGAGGTGAGTGAAGTTTTTTAACATTTCACACAAAAAAAACACTGTCTCCCTTTTTCAAATCATTTGGAAAGACAGTGTTTTTTGATTCCACGAAGTTAACTCTACCGAACAATTTTCAACGTATCGCCTGGTCTTAAAGAGCTTGCGGTGATGGCGTTCCATTTTTTCAAATCAGCTACTGCAACATTGTGCTGGCGGGCGATGGCCCAGAGGGTGTCGCCTGATTTTACTTTGTACACTTTGTGATCCGTTGCAGCTGCCACTTCTGTTCCTGCAGCTGATTCAACTGCTGAGTGAGCAAGTTCTTCGGCAACCCAACCAATGCGAGATTTTTTAATTTTGAGTTTTTGTCCAGCTCTTACTTTTCTTTCATCTTTAATGTGGTTCCATTCCATAATTTCATATGAACGAACACCATAACGTTCTGCTACGTGCCCTAAAGTTTCACCACTATTGAGCACCGCTACAACATAGCCAGTTGTTGTGTTTGCTGGCGTTGCTGCATGTTCAGCAGGGAGTGAAACCGTTTGAATGGTGTTGTCAACTGCAACTGGCGCTGCTTTCGTTTCTTCTTTTTGTGCTACTTGGACTGAAGCTGCGTTTGTTTTTGCAGGCACCGAAAGGGTTTGGCCAGCACGAAGTGAAGATTTTTTTCCCAAGTGATTTGCTTTTTTCAATTCAGCTACACTGATGTTGTAAGCTCTTGAAATGGACCATAATGTATCACCGCTACGCACCTTGTAGTCTGACTTTCCGGCTGCAAAAGAATTTTCATTTCCTTCATCCAAAATAATTTCATCAGCGGCAGCAAGCGCCATTTCTTTTGGAAGTCTTGCTTTAGATTTTAACACTTTTATTTCTTGCCCAGCTTTTAATGACCGCGCATCGTTTATACCGTTCCATGCTTTTATATCTTTAATGTACACTACATATTTGTCGGCGATGTGACTTAGGGTTTCACCAGATTTTAAAGTGTGCACCATAAAATCGTCATCATTGTAGGTAGTGTTTTCAGCAAGTTCGATATTTTCTTCAACTGCTCTTTCAATTTCTTGCGTGGTTATTACTTCTGCCGCGCCATAAATTTTTAATTTTTGTCCAGCTCGAAGAGACCTTACATTACGAATCTTGTTCCAACGTTGAAGGTCTGCAACCGTTACTCCATAACGGTTTGCGATGCCACCAAGCGTTTCTCCTCTTCCCACTTTGTGAGCGCTAAGCTTTTCAGTGCTTGAGCTTGAACGAGAAGCAACTCTCGCTTCTTGAGTACTTTTTGGTGCACGCGATGCAATTTGCACACGAGATCCAGAAGTTGGAATAATGAGTTTTGATCCGGGATGAATACTCTTTACGTTTCTAATGTTGTTGGCACGAGCAATAACTGTAGTGCTGCTTCCATATCTTCTTGCGATTTGAGAAAGCGTATCTCCTCTTCGAACTTGATGAAAGAGAAGTCGGACACGATCATTTTCAGGAATTTTTGCATAAGCAAGACGAAACTGATCAACTTTTCCAAGTGGAATTTTGAGGCTAAAGTTTTTCACATTGTGTGGCGTTGAGCTAGAAATCAATTCTGGATTAAGGTAGCGAACATCCTCTTCTGGAACTCCCGCACATTCTGCCACTACAGCAAGATCGGTTTGCGTTGGCACGGAAACAACTTCATATGGTACAGGTTTTTCATAATCGATATTATGAAAGCCAAACTTTTCAGGTGATTTTGCCAAAATCATCGCAGCTATAAATTTTGGAACGTAGTCACGCGTTTCAGAATGCAACAATCTGGCTTTTGGTTGAGAAAGTTCCCAAAAATCTTTGGTGCCGGCTTTTTTAATGGCTCGGCGAACTCTTCCTTCACCTGTATTGTAAGAGGCCATGGCCAAATACCAATCGCCAAATTCATTGTGCAACTTTTTGAAGTAAGCGGCTGCAGCATGAGTGGATTTTACAACATCTCTTCGCTCATCAACCCAAGGATCAATTTTGAGCTTGAAGATTTTTCCTGTTCCACGAATAAACTGCCAAGCTCCAACAGCTGCTGCTCTGGAATAGGCATGAGGATTGAATCCGCTCTCGATAAGAGAAATGTACACCAAGTCTTTTGGCATTCCATTTTGCTCTAAAATGCTGGTCATAAGATCCATATATTTTCCAGAGCGTTCCAAATAACGTCTAAAATGTTTTCGTCCGGGACCTTGAAAATATTCCATCCATGCAATCACGCGATCATTGATCACCACCGGAATGCTTGATTTTGGAAGGCGAAGCAAATCGTGCTCTTTGAGGTATTCGTTTTTGTTGATGTGACGTTGCGATGTACGTTCGCGCCCAGCACAAGAAGTGACAAGAAAAACTGCAATGAGCATGAGAGATAAATGGCTTTTTTTCATTTGTGTTACCCTTTGGAAAAAAACTCAGCCCCTATAAGGGCTGAATTTGTTTAAGTATTTCATTTTTTGAATCAACTTTGTTTATTGTATCATGCCACAAAACAGATTCAATGTTCGTCATCATTTTTTTCTTCAACACTCTATGCCATGCTGCCCGTTTTTAGTCAGCCTGTTTTCGTAAAAAAGTAGGAATATCATATTGATCATTGTGATATTCCAAAACCCCTACTTCGCGCTCCACTTCTTTTGCTGGCGCGTCATTTAAATGTCGGCCTCCAAATGATTCTTCAATTTTCTCTGGCTCTGGAGCATGACGAGTAGCCGCCACAGGATACGAAGGTGCTGCATCTAAACCAGGAATTTCGCTCTGACGCTGTTCTTGCATTTGTGGTGCATGTGCTCTGTGTTGGCTTGCATAGCTTGGGCGTGAACCTGCACTATGATGTGTGTGCACTCTTGAACCTGAAAGCCCCACGCCAACTTTTCCATTGATGCGTTGAAGTGGTTTATCAAATCCAGTCGCGATTACTGTTACACGAACTTCATCTTCCATGGTTTCGTCTATCACAGCACCAAACAAAATGTTGGCATCTTCATGCGCTTCTTCTTGAATAATTTTTGAAGCTTCGCTGATTTCGTGAAGTGTAATATTGGCTCCACCCGTAACGTTGATAAGAATTCCTGTTGCACCTTTAATAGACACATCTTCAAGAAGTGGCGAAGAGATTGCTCTGGTTGCAGCATCGATGGCACGGCCTTCTCCGCTGGACACACCAGTTCCCATGAGCGCCATTCCCATTTCATTCATCACCGTTCTCACATCGGCAAAGTCGAGGTTAATAAGACCGTGCACGGTAATGAGATCTGAAATACCTTTCACCGCTTGGTACAAAACGTGGTCGGCTTGCTTAAATGCAGCCACCATCGTGACATCGCGATCTACGATATCGAGTAATTTTTCGTTTGGAATAGTGATGAGAGTATCCACCACATCGCGAAGTTCAGCTACACCTCGATCTGCTTGAAGCATGCGTTGTCTTCCTTCGAAGGCAAACGGCTTTGTAACCACACCAACCGTAAGTGCACCAATTTCACGCGCAATCTTCGCAATGATGGGAGCCGCGCCAGTTCCCGTTCCGCCGCCCATGCCTGCGGTAATGAAAACCATGTCAGCACCTTGCAACTGCTCCATCAAAATACGCTGATCTTCGATGGCTGCATTTTTTCCTACTTCGGGATTTGCACCTGCTCCAAGACCTTTGGTTAACTCGCGGCCAATTTGAATTTTGTTTGGCGCAATGTTATTCCGAAGTGCTTGAATATCGGTGTTTGCCGCGATAAAATCTACACCATCCAAACCCGCTTCCATCATTGTGTTTACTGCGTTTCCGCCGCTTCCTCCAACACCTACTACTTTTATTTTAGCATCTTGTGCCAGTGATTCTACAAGTTCAAACATATGGACCTCCTCGATTAAGATCAGTTTCTCGTTTCTAGTTCCTAGTTTCGAGTTAAAAATTTAAAAATCTTAACTACAAACTAGTAACCACAAAGTTAAAACTGGTTTAAAAAATTTCCCCAAGCCATTCTCTCATTCTGCTTCTTACTTTGGTGTAAGCGTTTCGCTCACGTACTTTGAAACGCTTGTTGGTTTGCTCTTTTGCTGCAGAAAGTACCAAGCCAACTCCTGTGGAATACATTGGGCTTCTGACCACATCTACTAGACCTCCAATACCTCTTGGCACTCCTCTTCTTACTGGTAAGCTAAAGATTTGCTCGGCCAACTCAGTTGCACCTTCAATGATTGAGCTTCCGCCCGTCAGCACAATGCCTGCGGCCGCAACATCTTCGCAACCTGCTCTAATAATTTCTTGCTGAATGAGGCTAAAAATTTCTTCCATACGCGGCTCAGTTATCTCTGCCAAAATTTGCCGAGGCAACACACGTGGATTTCGTCCGCCTACCGAAGGCACTTCGATGGTTTCATCTTTGTGCACCATGCCTGTCATGCAACATCCATATTTTTGCTTAATTTTTTCTGCTTCATGTGTGGGAGTGCGAAGGCCAACGGCAATGTCATTGGTAAGATGATTACCACCAACCGAAAGCACTGCGGTGTGAATTAAGCTTCCGCCGGAAAAGATGGCTATATCAGTAGTTCCGCCGCCGATATCAACCAAAATCACCCCAAGCTCTGATTCATCATTCGAAAGAACAGCTTTACTCGACGCAAGTTGCTGCAAAATAATATCGTTCACATTGAGGCCAGCGCGATTGCAGCACTTGATGATGTTCTGCGCAGAAGTAACAGCGCCCGTTACAATATGCACTTTCGCTTCAAGGCGAACACCACTCATGCCAACCGGGTCATTTACACCATCTTGATCATCTACAATATATTGTTGGGGGATAACATGAATCACTTCTCGATCAAGAGGGATGGAAACCGCTTGCGCAGCATCAATCACTCTTTCCACGTCGGTGGCTTTCACTTCTTTATCTTTAATGGCGACAATACCGTGACTGTTCATTCCTTTAATGTGCCCGCCCGCAATTCCAGCACTCACCGAAGTAATTTCGCATCCAGCCATGAGCTCTGCTTCTTCGATGGCTTTTTGAATGGAAGAAACGGTGCTTTCAATATTTACCACCACTCCTTTCCTTAAGCCCTTCGACGGATGCGTTCCGATGCCCACGATATCGATTCCATCGTTGCTTATTTCACCAACGATGGCGCAAATCTTTGTGGTACCGATATCTAAGCCCACTATCATTTCATCTTTTTTTGCCATATTATTCCCCCTTTTTGCCCAATCATTTTCAAAGTTAAGTGTCTAAAGAAGTGCGGTACTTCACAATTACTTGTCCGCCTTCATACATCACAATGTACTGAGGATCTGTTCCCCTTTGTTGAATCGCATTCGAAAAATCTCTTAGTCTGGTTACGCCTTCTTGCAATTGTTCATGTCCCAACACAATCTGCAAAGGCCTATCATCGGTAATAATGGAGTAGCCTCGAATGAGATGATAATTCACTTCAGCAATTTTTTTGGCTAAGCGAATTTTATTTTTTCGAAATTCTTTGATAATTGAAATGGACTGCAAAACTTTTTCTTTGCCTTCATATTTATCAAGTGGAAGCTGTAGTTCATCATTGATATCTGAAACAGAACCGGTGATGACGGGAAAATGTTTAGAGTCTTTTGCTTCCACTTTTTTGCATAACGTTCCATCGTCGGTAACGAAATATAAATGCTTTGCGGAAACAATAGCCACAGGTTTAAATTCTTCAGCATAGATCATCACCGTTCCTGGCGGGCTTTTGCGGACGGCTACTGTTTTGATCCATGGATGATTGAGCACTCTTTGATAAACACCACCCAGATCAAGCCAGAAAAGATTATCACCTTGAGATAAACCTGATAGTTCAAGAATTTGATCTTCACTTACAGCTTTGCGATCACCAACAATGTGAATGGACTGAAGCGAAAGATAAGGCCCAAAGAAAAGCAGAAGATAGATGCCATACACAAGCACCAAGCCAAGGCTTGCAAAAAGCAGCGAAAGAAAAAGGCGCTCGCACTTTTTCAGCAGCCAAAATCTGGGCTTCTTCTCACGCTGGATATGTTGTTCTCTCAAACAACGATTCATACTCCCCCTTGATACAAATCTACTACTTTACTTTTTCTTTCACACGAGCCGAAAGCAACATTCGTTCGCAAACATCTAAAAAAGACATCCCGTTAAACGCTGCAGCCTTTGGAACCAGCGAGGTTTCAGTCATTCCTGGAATAGTATTTACTTCCAAAAAGTACGGAACACCTTTTTCATCTACAATGTAATCTGCACGCGCAGCACCTTCAATGCGAAGTGCTTTCATGAGCGCAACTGTCTGCTTTTGAATTTCTTTTGTGAGCGCATCCGAAATACGCGCTGGCAAAATATATTCTGTTTTTCCTTTTGTATATTTTGCTTCGAAATCATAGAACCCGCTTGCAGGCACTACTTCTATAAGTGCAAGCGCTTCACCGCACAAAACACTTGCTGTCACTTCAGTTCCTTTGATGAATTCTTCCAGCAAAATTCTTTCATCGGACAGCAAAGCCTTTTCAACAGCAGGTTTCAGCTCGTCTTCAGTTTTTACAATGCTCATATTAATAGTTGAACCTTCGCAAACCGGCTTCACCACAAGAGGATAAGAAAGCGAATGCGAAAGTTTTCCACTGCACTCTTCAACTGAGAGGCAAACACTTTTTGCAACGGCTAAACCATGATCGGCGGCAAAAAGTTTGCATACATCTTTATCCATGGCCAACGCAGAAGGAAGCACACCGCTTCCGGTGTAAGGTATGTGCATGCACTCCAGTAACCCTTGCACGCATCCGTCTTCACCAAATTTTCCATGAAGCGCAATAAACGCAATATCGGGCTTTTGCTCGGTGAGAACACGCGCAACATGTTCATCCACATCAATCGCAATCACATTATAACCAGCGGTTTGAAGAGATGAAAAAATGGCATTTCCTGTTTTAAGCGAAATATCTCGCTCTCGAGACAAGCCACCCATCAATACTGCAATTTTTTTCTGTTTTATGTTTTTCATTTTTATTTTTCTTCACCAAGAATAAAAATTTCATTTTCAAGTACCACGCCCGAATGCTGACGAACTCTATCGCGAACCAAACCCATCAACACAATAACATCTCTAGCGCTGGCATTTGCCTCATTTACAATATAATTCGCATGCACATCAGAAATTCTAGCCCCTCCAACGCGCACACCTTTCAATCCTGCTTCGTCAATCAGTTTTGCCGCAGCTTGTTTTCCATCGTTCTTAAACATGCATCCACTCGACTTTTGCGAGATGGGCTGCGTTTCTCTTCTTCGTTCCATCAACTCTTTGAAATGCTGCGCAGCTTTTCCTTCGGGATCTTTTTGTAATTTCAACAAAGCCTTCAACACAATGGTGCCGCGCGGAAGCTTGCAACGTCTGTATTCAAACGGAATCGACTTTACTTTTTGCGTCATTTCTTTTCCGTGCTTATCCAGCATGGTCACTTCTTCAACGATTTCATCAATAGAACCTATATGCGTTCCTGCATTGGTTAAAATATTTCCGCCAAGTGTTCCCGGCACACCACTTAAACGTTCTATCCCAGCAAGATGTTGTTCATTTGCCCAGCGCACCAACTTTAGAGTGCTCACACCTGCACCAACCGAAACAAAAACATCATCGCCAGATTCTTGTTCCACCTTATACTCTTGAAAATCGCCAAGCAGCTGAATCACCACACCCTTTACACCACCATCGCGAACAAGAGTGTTACTTCCTTTCCCAATCAGGTAGTACGGGATGTTGCTGTCTTTCAGAAATTCAAAAAGCGATTTCAACATTTCCACACTTTGAACTTCTACGTACGCTTCTGCTTTTCCGCCCACACCCAAAGTGGTGTGTGCCTTCATAGATTCTTGAAAGCGAATTGCAGGAAATGCCTTTTCAAGTTCGCGTTTTTGTTCCGAGCTTAAACCAGTAAACTCAGTTTGCTCTTCTTTCAAAAAACGCGCACGTTCGCGAGGGCTTAAGAACGAGAGGTCAAGGTCTTGCAAAACTGCCTTGCCGTCTTCGTTATATCCCCCGCTCCCAGAAACATCACCAGATCCTGATTCGTGCACCACGGTTTCAGAGCTGTCATCACTTCCTCTGTCTTCGCTGCATGCGTAATCATTTTCTTCGGATATTTGAGCATGAGGCTCTTGCATAGTTTTTCTCCTGTCCATTTTGGATTCCTTTTTTCTCCAGCTGCGTAAACATCCATCACAATAACTGCATCTGCTTTTTTAGATGCGCTTACAAAATCATCAAACAATTGCTCTAAGCGCGAATAGCGATGCGGCTGCATCACCATAATCACACGCCTTTCTTCCCAGCCTTTTTTTGCGGCATCTAAAGTTGCTGCAATTTCAACCGGGTGGTGCGCGTAATCGTCCACCACCACTGGGCCTGCGCGGTGAAGGATTTCGAAACGTCTTGCTACTCCCTTAAATTTCGCCAAACCTTGTTTCACTTTTGCCACAGAAATTTCAGCTTCTCTGGCTACAGCTATAGTTGCCAAGGCGTTAAGCGCGTGATGTTCTCCCGACATATTTATTTTAAATTCACCCAATTTTTTCCCGTAGGCTTCAACCGAAAAATAAACCCAGTCTTCTTCTTGTCGCACATTTTTTGCCATGTAATCAGCTTGCTGAAAACCATAGCTCACTACTTTTCGTTTCATTTGTGGCATCAAGCTTTTCACTACAGGATGATCGCTGCACACAATAACAGAACCATAAAAAGGAACCTTGTTTGCAAAATCAACAAAGGCACGTTTCAGATCGGCAAAGTCTTTATAGCGTTCGAGATGCTCGGGGTCGATGTTGGTGATCACCCCAATAGTAGGAGTGAGCTTCAGAAATGAGCCGTCAGACTCATCGGCTTCTGCGATGAGAAAATCACCTTTTCCCAGTTTTGCATTTGTTCTGAGGCTATTCACTTTTCCACCAATCACCATGGTGGGGTCCAAACCTGCGCCGTGAAAAACAGTGGAAATCATAGCCGTTGTTGTCGTTTTCCCATGCGAACCAGCAACGGCAATGCCCCATTTCAAGCGCATCAGCTCGGCAAGCATTTCTGCGCGAGGCACAACAGGAACGCCCAATTCTTTTGCAGCTTTTACTTCGGGATTTTTTTCATCAACCGCTGAAGACGTCACCACAACATGAGCACCTTCAACGTGCTTTGATTTGTGGCCGTAAGAAATAGTAGCGCCGCGGCGTTTCAAACGTTTTGTGGTTTCGCTTGATTTCAAATCTGAACCACTCACCTGATAGCCTAAAGTAAGCAGCACATCAGCGATTCCGCTCATGCCAATACCACCGATGCCGACAAAATGAATGTGTTGATATTTTTTAAACATAATCTTTTTTATATCCTTTGATCTTCTCTCAAAAACAATGAGCTCTTTTTATCTGCGGTTTTTGCTCTGTAAAAAGATGAACGCATTCTTCTGCAATATGAGCCGCTGCGTTTTGTTCTTGCTCACGTCCAAAACTCATTTCCATTTTTTCTAGCAATGCTGGCGATGAGAAAAGCCGGTTCATATGCATCGCAAGCACATCTCCTGTCAATTGCTCTTGTGGAATAATAATTGCTGCGCCTTTTTTTTCGAGGTGCACTGCATTTTCGTGTTGATGGTTATCAGCCGCAAATGGATACGGAACCAAGATTGCCGGCTTTTTGAAAAGCTTCAATTCTGCAATGGTACCAGCTCCACTTCTGGCCAACACAAGACTGGCTTGTTGATAGACACTTGCAATGTCATCAATAAACTCAAGCACTGTCGCCTCTTGTTGATAGCGTTTATATTCAGCTTCTATTTGCTGCAGGTTTTCAGCTTTTCCTACTTGATGCACAATACGTATTGTTTTTGCGGCGCCAGTGAGCAAAGGCAGAGAAGCAAGCAAAGCTTGGTTGAGTGACTTTGCTCCAAGCGAACCGCCAAAACAGAAGAGGGTAAAAGGATTTTTCTCATTTTTCTGAAAAGCACTCGCCTCGCGCAAAGCCTTCCGGAGCGGATTTCCGCTCATCATACATTTTTTTGCTTCGAAATATTTTTCGGCTTCAGGAAATGCCAAGAAGATGCGTCTCGCTATTTTTGAAAGCATGCGGTTGGACAAACCCGGCACCGCGTTGGGCTCTATGATGGCAACTGGTTTTCCCAGTAAGAAGGCTGCAATACTGACGGGCCAGGCTAAGTAACCGCCTATGCCAATCACCAGATCTGTGCTTGTTTTTTGCAACAAAAGTGCAGCCTTCACCATTGCAGACGGCAATTTTATCAAGGCAAGGAGCTTGTCTTTTTTCCCTTGGCCTTTTATTTTTGGAACCGCAAGTGCGAAAAATGGCCACGGCGTTTTGCTTAAGGTTTTTTCTTCTAGCCCTCGCGTTGTTCCTACAAACGAAATCTGCACATCAGGATAGAGCTCTTGAAAAGCTTCAGCCACAGCAATACCTGGAAACAAGTGCCCACCTGTTCCACCCGAAGCAATCAAAACATTTTTCCTTTTTTCACTCACGCTTACTCCTAAGCTCGTTTATATGATGAAACATTTAAAACTAGTCCAACTGCTATCAACGAAATCACCAGCGATGATCCGCCGTAACTAATAAAAGGAAGCGCCAAACCTTTTGTGGGCAACAACCCCATCACCACCGCCATGTTGAGCATGGCTTCAAGCCCAATCAGCAAAGTGCAGCCCAAAGCTAAATAGCGGCCGAAGAGATCTGGCGCATTCAAGGCAACTTTGAAACCACGGTAACAAAACAAGAGAAACAAAATGATAACCGCGAACACTCCAACAAGACCAAGCTCTTCTCCAATAACTGAAAAAATAAAATCGGTATGCGCCTCGGGGAGATAAAAAAGTTTTTGTTGTCCTTGCCCCAGGCCTTTTCCAAACCAGCCTCCTTCATTGAAGGCCACAAAAGATTGGATCATTTGAAACCCTGATCCATATTGATCATCCCAAGGATTCAAAAACGCCATTATTCTTCTTCTTCTGTAAGGCGTGCCCGCCACCAACTTGAAAGCAATGGGAGCTAGAAGAAAAACAATGCCAAACAAATATCGTTTTCGAGCGCCAGCTGCAAAAAGCATAAACCAAGTGATTGCAGCTATGATTGCAGCGGAGCCAAAATCTTTTTGATATAAAATGGTTCCTGAAACGACCGTCATCACGACAAAATGAGGAATAATTCCAAGCGTAAAACTTCGAATACGATTCGTCTTTTTTTCAAGAGAGTAAGCAAGAAAAAGAATGAGTGCAATTTTTGCAAACTCTGATGGTTGAAAATTCACCACACCTAAGCTGAGCCAGCGAGTAGCTCCACCAATGGTTTTGCCGACACCAGGAACCAAAACAAGAATCACAAGACCAAGCGCAAGCAAAAGTGCGGGATAGGCAAACGCTTTCAAGCGGTGATAGCAAAAACTCAGCATGCACATCATCAACACAAAACCAATCCCAGCAAAAAGAGCAGAACGTTTCAAAAAGAAATAACTGTCACTAAACTTTTCTAAAGCAAACACAGCACTTGAGCTGTACACCATGGTAATGCCACAGCCAACAAGCACAATCACCGTGAAGAGAAGCCAGACATCAAAATGTTGTTTTTGTACATCGCTATACTTCATGAACATCCTTTATGAACGTGAGCAAGCTGTCGACTTCTCACGACTTGAGCAAACTTGCTGATGCTTTATTTCTTTTTCCAAATTTAGAAATGCAGCCTTAAAACTGTTTCCTCTTTCTGCGTAATGAGCAAAAAGATCAAAGCTGGCACACGCCGGCGAAAGCAAAACAGACTCGCCCGGAAAAGCGAGAGAGTATGCGACTTTCACGGCTTCATCCATGGAGCTTGCCATGTGTAAAACGGTGTGCTTTCCAAGTTGATCTGCAATAATTTTTGCTGAAGTTCCCAACAAAACGAGATGAGAAACTTTATCTTTCACCAAAGAAACAAGAGGGCTGAAATCATCTTCTTTTGGAATTCCACCTGCAATCAAAACAAGTTTATGCGAAAAACTTTGCAACGCAGCAACAGCAGCTGCAACGTTAGTTGCCTTTGAATCATTGTAATAGCTCACCGCATTCAAGGTGCCCACATATTGCAAACGGTGTTCTAAACCTTTGAACGAACACACAGCATCATGAAGAAAATCTTCATCATCAATTCCACAAGCTTCAAGCGCAAGACAAGCTGCCATAATATTTTCGTAATTATGTTTTCCTCTTATTTTGAGATTGGAAGCAGAAAAGGTTAAATGCTTTTTATTGAAAAGGTGGAACGAAAAGTGTTGGGAATCCGAAACTTCAAGAGTGTAAGGAACAAGGTTCACTTGTTTTTTCTGTTCTTGAATTGGAGCTAGAAAACGTAGCAAATTTTCATCAGCGGCGTTGTAAATGATGGTGCCGGCAGTTTTGGTTTGAATCAACAAACGTGCTTTCAAGTGGGCATATTCTTCAAAGCTATGTCTATCAAGGTGATCTGGAGCAAGGTTAAGCCAGATGCTTACAAGCGGTTCGAGTGATGGTGAAAACTCCATTTGAAAACTTGAAATTTCTAAAACAAAAAAATCGATCTCACCTACCTTTTCCACATAGTTGATAAGAGGATCACCAACATTTCCAACAAGCACAACTTTTTTTCCAGCTTCTTTCAAAAGATGTGCAATCAAACTCACCGTTGTTGTTTTTCCGTTTGTCCCCGTTACTGCAACAAGAGGAAAGTGAGCATTTTTCACCGCAAGCTCAATTTCACTCAATATCGGCACGTTCATTTCTTGCGCCTTTAGCAAAAGAGGAAGTTTGGAATCCACGCCTGGACTGACCACAATAAAATCGAAAGCAGTGGGATCAAGATCATGATTTCCCCAGTGCGTTGAAACCTTTTCTCCATCGAAAAACGTTTCATCTTCAGGGCGTTTTACATCATTCACGGTAATGAATGCCGAGCGTGAAAGGAGAAATGAAAAAACAGCTCTTCCTGTTTTTCCCATTCCTATAATCAGCACTTTTTTTCCAGCGTAGTTCATTATTTACCTAAGCTTCAACGTGGCAAGACTCGCCAACGCAAGCAAAATTGAAATGATCCAAAAACGTACAATCACCTTCGACTCTTTCCATCCTTTAAGTTCAAAGTGATGGTGGATGGGAGCCATTCTAAAAATTCTTTTCCCGGTAAGTTTAAATGAAACAACTTGGGTAATGACAGAAACCGTTTCGAGTACAAAAATGCCCCCAATAATCAAAAGCAACATTTCTTGTTTCGCCACCAATGCCACATAACCCAGCAAAGCCCCAAGTGGCAACGATCCTACGTCACCCATAAAAATGCTAGCAGGGTGAGCGTTGTACCAAAGAAAAGCAAGCACTGCGCCAACAACCGATCCACACACCACTGCCAACTCTCCACAACCAGGAACAAAAGAAACCTGAAGATACGAAGCAATAAGCGCATGACCTGCAATGTAGGTAAGTACTGCATAAGCCGCATATGAAACAATGGAAGGAAAACTGACTAAACCATCAAGCCCATCGGTAAGGTTTACCGCGTTTGATGCACCAACAATAACAACGGTAGCAAACGGAATGTACCACATTCCAAGATCGGGTCTTAAGCCTTTGAAGAATGGCACCGAAAGCTCAGTGCCAAGTTGCATAACATCAAAAAGAAAAAGTGAAGCAATAAGACCAAAGAGTAACTGAAAGAGAAATTTGTATCGCGACGCTAATCCTTTGGCATCTTTCAAGATTACTTTTCGGTAGTCATCAACAAAACCAATCGCTCCAAAACCAATGAGAACAAAAAGAGAACCTAAGACGAAAAAATTATCTAGCCTTGCGCAAAGCAGTGTAGAAATAATGATTGCTGCAAGAATTAGCACACCACCCATCGTGGGAGTGCCACGTTTATCAAGGTGTTGCACAGGTCCATCATCGCGAACGGTTTGCCAAAATTGTTTTTTCGAAAGCATTGCAATTAATTTTTTGCCAAACAGAAAATAAATGGAAAGCGCAATGAAGAATGACACAAACGCACGAACTGTGATGTACTTGAAAATATTCAGCGCGCCAAAAAGATGAACATAATGTGTGTAAAGGTAATAAAGCATTCTTCTCCTCGTTAATCCGTTCCCACTGCGCGTTTAATATAGGTGACCATTTTTTCCATTTGCATTCCACGCGAACCTTTTACAAGCCAGACATCTCCAGCTGCAATTTCGCCATGCGCTTGCTCTGAAAGATCATCCAGCGAAGTGAAAACTCGAACTTTCTTTTCATCCAAGCCACCATCAATGGCACCTCTGGCAACGTCTTGCGCATGATCACCATAAAGATAGAGCAAATCCACGTGATACTTTGCGGCTTCAAATCCAATTTGACGATGCAAATCTGAAGCTTCGGTTCCAAGCTCAAGCATTTCACCTAGCACCACGGCAAAGCGCCCAGTTCTATCTGCAGCACTTATAGTTCGCAGCGCTGCTCGAACTGATTCTGGATTTGCATTGTAGGCATCATTAATCAGTCTTGCTCCGTTACGAAGCTGAACACGCTCAAATCTCATTTTCATTGGCTGGCAACTTGAAAAATTTTTCGCCATCTCCTCAACACTTAAGCCAAGCGCAGATCCGCATGCCAAGGCTGCAAGCGCGTTCATGATATTATGAGCTCCCACAAAAGGAAGATGGAATGTCATTTCTTTTCCAAACACATTTGCAGTGAGGTCAGTAGAATCCAAAGCAAAGGTATGTGCATGAGCGAAGGAAACATCAGCATCGTGATGAAGACCAAAAGAAATTTTCTTGCCCGCAAATGCTTTACTGAGCTGCATAATGCGAGGATCATCTCGATTTACGATAATCGTTTTATCTGATGCGATCGTTTCAAACAATTCACCTTTTGCTTTTGCAACGGCATCAATACTTCCAAGATAATGGAGGTGAGCTGCGGTAACGTTGGTGATCAATCCAAAATCTGGCTTCGAAATTTCGGTGAGTCGTTTTATCTCGCCTGGTGCATTCATGCCCAACTCAAGCACAAGCGCTTTATGAGAAGCCTCAAGTTTGAAAAGAGTAAGAGGCAGTCCAATAAGATTGTTAAAATTGCCTTCGGTTTTATGCACAGCACCCAAACTGGAAAGCACACTGGCTACCATTTCTTTGGTGGTCGATTTTCCATTGCTTCCCGTGATGGCAACAACCGGCAAGGCATGCAAAGAGCGCCAATAGGCAGCTAGATCACCAAGGGCTGCAAGCGTATCGCTGACTACAATTTGAAAACGTTTCTCAATGGAAGGAATTTCTTCTTGCACCACACAAGCAACAGCGCCTTTTTCAAGAGCTAGCTTGCAGTAGTGATGTCCATCAAAGTGAGGCCCTTTCAAGGCTACAAAGAGTTGCCCCTTTTGCGGAAGACGCGAATCGGTATTAACTCCATTCACCACTGCATGAAGATCTGCACTTGATTTTGCAGCCGTTGCAGCACAAATTTTTTCTACAGAAAGATTCATAGTTTTCACACGAGTTTTTTCTTATGCAACAAGTCTATTTTTTCTCTTTTTTTTTAGCGCTTCCATCACTTCTTCACGGTCGTCGAAGTGATGTTTTGTGTTGCCTATAATTTGATATTGTTCGTGACCTTTTCCAGCTACAACCAAAATGTCATTTTCAGTCATGTGCATCACTGCTGTTTCAATCGCTTTTTTTCTGTCCACTTCTTGAATGAATCCACAGCTTCCATTGAAAGCCTTCATCTTTTTACGCAAGCCCGGAAACACTTGTTCCATAATGCTTAGCGGATTTTCAGTTCTAGGGTTATCGCTGGTGAGCACTACAAGATTTGCATATTTTGCGGCTACTTCTCCCATCACTGGTCGTTTCTGTTTGTCTCTGTCTCCACCGCAACCAAACACAAGCAACAATCTTCCTTCTGTAATATCTCTTAGCGTTGAAAGAATATTTTCGAGAGCATCAGGAGTATGAGCATAATCTACATAAACAGCATAAGCAGAATCGGCACACACACGCTCAAGCCTTCCCGGTATGGGATGAACATGTGAAAGCGAATGAAGAATATTTTTTGACGAGACACCAAGTGCATGTGCCGCAAGAAAAGCAGCAGCAACATTATACGCATTGAAGCTTCCAACCAAAGGAACTGTGAAAGAAAATGATTTTCCTAAAAAAGAAAACCAAAGCTTACTGCCACTTTCACTTTTTTCACATGAAACCAGAGACAAATCTGCTGTTTGATTTTTTCCATATCGAAAACACTCAACCGTTTTGGCTGGAGAAATTTTCTTTCCGTATTCATCATCGTCATTAACAACAGCAAAAGTTTTCTTTGAAGAACTTGAAAGTAAATGCGTGAACAAAATGTTTTTTGCCTCAAAATAATCATGCATATGGTGATGATAATCAAGATGCTCTTGAGTGAGATTGGTGAAGACTGCGACATCAAAGTCACAACCCTCTAAGCGAGACTGGGTCAGCGCATGCGACGAAACCTCCATCACACAAACATCAACGTTGTGCGCCAGCATATCTGCTAAATGTTTCTGCAAAACAAACGCATCTGGAGTAGTGTGACTTGCCTCAAACGTTTTTCCTGCATAGCGATATGATACTGTGCCTATCACCCCAGGCCGATGACCTGCTTCACGCAAAATGGACTCAAGCAAATACGTAATACTTGTTTTTCCATTGGTGCCCGTAACACCAACTAGCTTCAGCTTTTGCGAAGGATCGCCAAAAAAACGTGATGCACATCGTGCATATATTTTTCTCACATCCTCCACCACAATACCAAGCACATGCTCTGGCAACACGCAGGGACGAGACATCACCACAACCTGTGCACCTGCTTCAATTGCTTCAGGAATAAAATCATGACCATCATGCTTAAGACCAGCAACGGCAAAGAAGCATGTAGCGGGCATCACCTGTTGGTGAGACATTGTCAGATGCTCAACATGAATTCCTTCAAGCAGTTTTTTCTGCTGATTTGAAAGAGAATCAAAAATGTCGAAAAATCGTTTCATGTTTTCCTTTTATAACAGTGAACCAAAACTTAACTTCAACTGCTGCCCTTCTGAAATAATAGCTCCGGATTTTGGATATTGAGAGATCACCAAACCACTTCCTTCAACTTCCAATTTTATATCGCTGTCTTTCAACGTGTCCAACACTCCACGCATGGTAAGCCCTTGTAAACTGGGCACTTCCCATTTTCCTTCTTGCACCTTTTTCATTTTGGCATGAGCATACGAAGACTGCGGAACCGGCTTTTTGTTGGAAAGCGCATCTGCCGTAATTACCGGCAAATCATCGTCAAGCTCTGAAGGAACTTTCAAATAGCGAAGTGAAGCTTCTACAATATTTTTGAAAACGGGCCCAGCTACTTGACCACCGTAATATTCACCAGCGCCGGGCTCATCGATGCCCACGTAAACCACTATCTTCGGATCATCGGCAGGAGCAAAGCCGATAAATGAAGAAAAATATTTTCCCGTCGCGTACCCACCCGTGTGTGGGTCTGCTTTTTGAGCGGTGCCCGTTTTTCCTGCAACAGGATATTCTTGACTTGCGGCCAAGACACCGGTGCCTTCGGCAAGGGTGACGCTTTTCAGCATTTCCGTCACCAACTGAGCTGTCTTAGGTTGAATGGGACGTGAAACCACTTCCCGCTTCGCCTCATACACCAGCTCACCCTCTTCGGAGATAATGCGCTTCACCACATTTGGCTTGAGAAGTTCACCGCCATTTGCAACCGCAGCAAATGCCATTGCCATCTGAAGTGGGGTTGTACTCACCCCCTGACCAAATGCAACAGTAACGTGCTTTATCTCGGGCCAGCTTTTGTAACTTGCTAAAATACCCACTGATTCCGCTGGCAAACCAACTCCAGACTGCCTTCCAAACCCCCATGCCTGGAAGACAGTATAGAGCTCATCTGGAGAAAATTTTTTGCCTACTTTTGCGGCTCCAATATTGCTGGAAAAACGCAAAATATCGAAGACACTCAAGTTGCCATACGCATGAGTGTCCCGCACCACCCTTTTGCCAACTGCCATTCGTCCATTTTCGCAGTCGAACACAGAACGAGAAGTGACCAAATTTCGCTCAAGTGCCGAAGCAATCACCATCACCTTCATCGTGGAGCCGGGTTCATAGGCATCGGTGATAGCACGATTTTTCCAAAACTCTGGCTTGTAGTGACGGTATTCATTGGGATCGAAAGAGGGATTGTTGGCCATGGCTAGCAAGTCACCTGTATGAGGATCAAGCACAAGTGCAATACCACCTTTTGCCTTTTGCTTTTCTACCATCTGCGAAAGTTCTTTTTCGGCAATGTACTGCAAGGTCTTGTCAATAGTGAGTCGCAGCTCACTGACACCAGAAGTAGTATCCATGACATCAGAAGAAAAATAGAGCTGACCTCGGGCATCGCGACGATATGAGTTGGAAGTGGAAGAAGAAGTGAGATAGTCGTTGTACTGCAATTCAACTCCACCCAAAGCCTGCGCATCCAAGCCAACGGCTCCAAGCAAAGTTGAAGCAAGTTTTTGATTTGGATATTGCCGCTTGCTTTCCTCCAGCTCACCAAGACCCGCAATATGAAGAGCGCGCACTTCTTTGGCAACAGCTGGATCGACAAGGCGCTTCACCCACACAAATTTTCGTTTTGAACGGAAGCGATCGTAAAGTTTTTCTTCACTTACTCCCAGCAAGCGAGAAAGTTTTTGTGCAGCTTCAAGTGGTTTTTCAATTTTACGAGGATCGGCATAAAAAGATTTGGCCTGCACATTCACCGCAAGTTCACGTCCAGTAACATCTAAGATCTTTCCTCTTTTGGTGCTTTCCTTTACCAAGGTTTGATATTGCCGCATAGCGACTTTTTCCAACTTAGCATTGTCTTTCAAATGGAATAAAATAGCGCGACACATTACCGCACCATAAGCACACACCAAAAAAGACCCAATGCACAAAATGCGCAAAGCCTGTCGGCGCTTACTTTCATCTCCATTTGATTGAAACCGCGGCATGCTTTTCCTTTGTTAATCTCTGTTGTCATCCTGAACGTAGTGAAGGATCTCCTCGCAAATACAGTAGATTCTTCGCTTTGCTCAGAATGACAAGAAGCTAATTATCCACTCACTCTAGTCAACTTTAACAAATTCGATCGCACTTCCTTTGGGAAGCGCCATTGAAAAATACTTCGAAGCAATTTTTTCAAGACGAGCTGGCGCTTTTAGTTGCGCCACTTTTACTTCCAAGTGTGAGCGTTTTTTTTCGAGCTTCTCTATATTATAGTGAATTTTGCTTACTTCGTATCCAAGCGTCACCACTTCAATGCGAATCCAGACAAAGACGATGGCAAAAACAGCAAGCGTCACCACAATCACCGAAACTTTTCTGATGTGGCGATTACGCATGGCAACCGATTTGGAAGAAATGTGCTGCTGCTTCACAGCACTAGAGACAACAGATGGGCTTAGAATTTTCATCAGCTCTTCCTTTCTAACACACGCAACTTTGCGCTTCGCGCTCTTGGATTTGCTGCAATTTCTTCGTCACAAGGAATGAGGACTCTTCGCAAAGGAAGAGAGTATTCGCCCTCTTTTTCTAAGTCACGAAAAGCTCGCTTCACCAACCTGTCTTCTAAAGAATGATAACTGAGCACTACAAAACGTCCTCCAGCGGAAAGATAGGCCGGCGCCGTCTTTAAGAGATGCTCCAACTGATCAAGTTCTCCATTAATGTAAATGCGAATAGCTTGAAACACTCTGGTTGCAGGATGAATTTTGTTTTTTCTTCTCCACGAAGCAGGAAAAACACTTTCGATACATTCAGCCAAAGCGCGAGTAGTCAAAAAGGGTGAAACCTCTCTTTGCTCACAGATTTTTTTTGCAATTTTTCGGGAGAAGCGTTCTTCACCGTAGTGAAAAAAGACATCAGCCATTTCTTCTTCGTCTACGCTGTTGATCCAATCTGCTGCACTCATTTCAGATGACTGATCCATCCGCATATCAAGAGGCGCATCGTTTCTAAAACTGAAGCCTCGCTCCGCTTCATCAAGCTGAAAACTGGAAACTCCAAGATCTGCAAAAATGCCTTCAACTTTTTTCCATGAAATACTCTCAAGGGCTTTTTCGAGGTCCAAAAAACTACCGTGAAAAAAATGCGCGCGCGAAGCAAATGCGCTGAGCACTTTTTGTGAACGAAGAATGGCGGGCCTGTCTCTATCAATCCCAAGCAATTCGCTTGAAGCCGAAGTTTCAAGAAGAGCATGTGCATGACCAGCGCCACCTAATGTCATATCAACAAACCTCCCACCTCGTTTTGCGTTTAGGAATTCCAAGACTTCTTGCATTAAAACTGGAACGTGACTCATAACCTACTTTCAAATCTTCATCGTAAACAGCGATCCATTTTACAGACCAAGGTCTGCCAATTTTAACCCCAATCCTTCGAGAGTATTTTGTGCTTTGTGGAAAACTTCTTCCCATTTTTCGGCCGACCATAATTCGATGCGCTTGGTCATCCCCACGATGACCAGCTCTTTTTCGATGCCAGCATATTGTCGTAATTCTGGTGGGAGTAAAATTCTACCCGACTTATCAAGTGGACATTCAACGGCTGCTGAAATGAAAACTCGCTGCAATGCTTTCACCTCTTCAAGAAATTGTGGGAGGGCTGAAACTTTTTGTTCCAAGGCTTGCCATTCCGAAACGGGGTAGCCCCAAAGGCATCCATCGAAGTTGGTCACAATGAGCCGTTCGTCATAATTGGTGTTCAAGATCTCCCGAAATTTGGAAGGAATTGAAAGGCGACCTTTTTCATCAATTGTGTGTCGAAAACGTCCTCGGAACATAATTTTTCTCGTTTCCCTTCTATTTCTCCCACTTTATCCCACCTTCCTCCAAAGTACGTTAATAGATAGCCTCCCGTCAAGAACTATCATTCCCTAATACCTTGAAATATCGAAGTTTTTTCGAAACTTCCGTGTTTCGAACAGTTTTTAAAAGACATTTAAAATTAAGGGGTTACCCAAAAGAGCGAAAGTAAATGCTTGATATCTTTCCTAAACACCTGATAAAAAAGTCTTTGTCGAAACGCTTTAGAAACAACACACACAATGAACAGCAAACCCTTTTCCAACAAGCGTTTGCTGCCAACCAACAAACAAATTTCAACTTAAGGGGAGAAAACCGCACATGAAACACTGCAAGCTAAGTGTACTCGAAACAGGAACTTTTGCTCTGGATGGCGGCGCCATGTTTGGCGTTGTTCCCAAAGTTTTGTGGCAAAACCTCCTGCCACTTGATGATATAAATAGAGTAACACTTCACTTACGATGTCTGCTGGTTCAAGTTGATGGGAAGAACATTTTGATCGACACTGGCATTGGCAGCAAGAGTTCCGAAAAATTTTCCCACATGTTTCACATCGATCATTCTCAACACTCACTTCGCACTTCACTGGCCAAACATCAGCTCACAGAAGATGATATCACGCATGTCATCCTCACCCATTTGCACTTCGATCATGCTGGTGGAGCTACGAAAAAAAACAAGAGCGGTGAAATTGTACCCACATTTAAAAACGCAAAATATTACGTTCAGAAAAAAAATTATGACTGGGCAACTCATCCCAAAGAGAAAGACAAGGCAAGTTATCTTGGTGAAAATTTCCTCTCGCTTCAAGCACACAATCAACTTCATTTTCTGGAAGGCGAGCAAGAGCTTTTTGAAGGAATTCGCTTGAAATGTTTTCATGGTCATACTGCTGGCCAACAACTTCCACTCATTACTCTGGGCCAGCAATCTTACTTCTTTTGCGCAGATTTAATTCCCACAAGCGCACACATTTCTTTGCCTTGGATTATGGCTTACGACAACGAACCGCTCAAAACCCTGGAAGAAAAGAGAACACTGCTAGCAGAAGCCGTTCAAAATAAGTGGATTTTGATTTTTGAACATTGCCCGCTTCTTCAAGCTGCACGCGTTGAACACACCGAAAAGGGATTTGCGCTCACTGAAAAAATGGCAAAACTAGACACGCAGGAAGTTTAAGAAGAATGGCTTAGCTTCCAAAATATTCTGGCTGAAAAAAGAACCAGAAGCGATGCAAGCGCCATAATAAAAAGGTCTTCCGAAGAAGTGAAGCCCAAGACTGGAAAGTGAATTTGCCGCGCGTGAAAAGTGAGCGTAAACGCATTATTCAGCACATGCGCGAAGATGGGATAGACAAGGTTGTTGCTGCTTCCCATCAAAAACGAAAACATCACTCCCAACAGAAGATACAGATGAAAGTACCAAGGATTTTGATGGAGCAAGGCAAAAATAAATGCCGCTATCAAAATGCCGCGTCTTAATCCATAACGGGCTTGAAGTGACACTTGGCAATATCCACGCACCAAGATTTCCTCACAAAAACCAGGCAAGAGCGAAAGAATCAAAAGCTTCAGCACAAAATCTGTTTGAGAGTGAATGGTGAGTGCAGTTTCCATCGCTTGTCTTGCCAAATTTTCCGCCGGCAAAAATAAATCGGTGAACGAAGTGAGATACTCCATCAAAATATCGGCTGAAAAAGTGAAGAGAAGCGTTAACAGCAAAAGCTTGATCTGCGGCCTTTTGAAGGGAAAGAGAAAAGCGAAGTCAAATTTTTTCCAAGCCGAAATCAACAAAGGAAACAAAAGCACCACTCCCACTTCATTCAGCAAAACACCCCACAAAAAAGAATGCTTATGAACGAAAAATGAAATGGGATACTGCAACAAACTCACACCCACGATAGTGAGCCAGATAAGATTTCTACTGGGGAAACGTTTGGAGGGAAAAAACATCTTGAGCCGCCTTATCCATGACGTCTACTTTTTTGAAGCATAAAAATACCAAGCACAATTAAGGCCGAAGAAGCAAAAATAGCCAGAACATCAATCCACACTCCAGCGCCGCCAACAGGAAAACCCAAACCATATTGCTGCACGATCAGCACAAAAGTATTATTGATCATGTGGCACAAAATGGGCGTACGAAGTGTTCGTGTTTTGGCCGAAATCCAAGAAAGCGTTAGCCCCAAAATGAAGTAGAGATGCGGATGCCAGGTTGAGGGATGCATGAATGCGAAAAAAACGGCGGTGATTAAAATAGCAAATGTTTTTCCCACATGCCGTGAAAAGGTTCGCTGAATAAAACCTCGGAAGAACATTTCTTCACAAATTGGCGCCAACACACAAAGAAGCAGCAATTTTAAAAACGTATCCAGCGGTCCATACACCGTAAGCGTCTGACTGAGTGCCATTCTCAAGGTGTCGTTGAGTGGAGCCAACATTTCACTCACTACTCTCAGGTAAAAAATGATGATGGCCACACCAAGAATAAGACAAATAGAAGCCAAAAGATAATGCCGATTTGTTTTTCCAAAGGGCAGAAGATTTTTTGGGCTTTGCCCTGAGAGCTTAAGGATAATGAGCGGGAGAAGCAACATCACGCCTACTTCGTTGGCAACAACGCCCCACACAAAACTTACTTTTTGAATCACAATGCCAAGAGGAAACTGAAGTGCAGCAACAAGAACAAAGATAAGCAAAATAATCTGGGCCGGCGGTTGAGCAAAAGCTTCCAGCCTCGTTTTTTCTTCGGTGTGCTTGTGTGGAGTCATAATGAACGAAGGGCTTAACATAGAATGAAAAAGAATAACAACAGAACTCTTCTAAAAATTCTTCGCGTTTTCCTATTTACTTTTCCTTCTCGCCTGATTTAGAAGCTTTTTCATCATGAGCTTTCCCTCTCTTCAAACCGGCGACACCATTGGCATTGCAGCAAGCTCCGCTTCTTTTGATAAAGAACTTTTTGAAAAAGGGATTCAAGTTCTTCAAAGCTGGGGATTCAATACTTTTTTTCAGGAAGATATTTTTGACACGCACAAATACTTTGCTGGAACCGAAGAGCGAAGAAAGAAAGAATTTCTTTCTCTTTTTCATAACGAACAAATCAAAGCTATCATGTTTGCTCGTGGTGGTTTTGGCTCGCAACAATTTCTTTCCGAACTGAAGCAAGATCTTCATCCACAAGCAAAAAAACTTGTGATTGGCTTTTCTGATCTCACACCACTACTTAACATATTGGCAGGAAACAAGCTTGCACACTGCTTTTACGGCCCGGTCCTTACTCAGCTGAATAACAACAATGACACTGACGCTGGCTTGTATCTCAAAAATCTTTTAAGCACAGGATCACTTCCTTCTTTTGCCAATACGAAAGCAAAAGTGATTCAAGAAGGAAGTGTAAAAGGAAAAATATATGGGGGCTGCCTTAGCCTCATTACGTCTAGCATCGGAACTCCTTATGAACTGAAGCTCAAAAATGATATTTTATTTCTGGAAGATGTGGGCGAAAAACTTTACCAGCTCGATCGCATGCTCTTGCACCTGAAACATTCTGGTTTACTTCAACAAACATCAGCACTCATAGTGGGAAAAACAAAACCAAGTGATTCAAGCGAAGACAACTTTTTAAACCTCATTTCCGAATACGCAAAAGACATCAAAGGCCCAGTAGTGGCCAATTTTCCAAGTGGTCATGAAGTTCCTTTTTTCCCTCTTCCTCTTGGAATGGAAATGAAGTTAAACGCTTCTGCCCATGAATTTTCACTTACGTAAGAAAAATAATGGCGACACAACTCGACACACTTATCACTGAAGGTTTAGAAGAAATTTTTCCGTCTGCTGTTTTGCTGGCTTCTATAAAAGGAAAACCACTCATACATCAAGCCTATGGGAAAGCGAATCTTCACACTCTTTTTGACCTCGCCTCTCTCACCAAAGCCTTTTCAACCGCACTTCTCACAGCGTGTTTTTTTGATGCTGGACTTCTTCAGGCAAGCGATACCATCTCTCGTTTTGCTCCCCACTCATCCAGGCAAGCGTGGCACGATGAAGTTACCATCGAAATGCTGCTGAATCACCGCTCTGGTCTTCCTGCTTGGAAACCTTACTATCTCAACTTCTCGCCAGAGGAGGCTGGAAGCAAAGAAACAAAACAAAAATTGCTTGGGCTTTGTTGGGAAGAAAAACTTCTCCATAAGCCAAGAACGCAAACCGTCTACAGCGACATTGATCATTTACTTTTGGGAAGCATTCTTGAAACCGTTGCATCGTCTTCACTTCAGCATTTATTTGCTGAATATATCGCAAAAAAACTTTCTCTTTCTTCACTTCAGTTTTCGCCGGTTGAGGCAAACCTTGCTGCACCAAGCGGATTTTGCACCTGGAGACAAGCACCACTTCAAGGACAAGCTCACGATTATCACGCCTATCTTTTTGGAGGAACAGCGGGAAACGCAGGTTTATTCGGCACCGCAGAAGACTGTGCAAAAATAGCAGCAGCATTTTTTCTGCTTGATGATGGTGAAGATCACTTTATCACCAGCAAAACATGGAAAGATTTCTTTTCCTTTCCCGCAAAAAAACAAACGCAAGATAGCTTTACAGGAGGATGGAATATGCCTTCTGCACAAGATTCATCTTCCGGAAAATATTTCTCCGCAAGAAGCCTTGGTCATCTGGGATTCACCGGTTGTTCTCTTTGGATTGATCTCCAAAAAAGAAGTTTTGTCATTTTTCTCTGTAACCGGCTTGAAAAAGAAAACTCGCAAGAGAAAATGAAAGCCTTTAGACCGCGCTTGCACGATCTTTTGTTCGCAGATTTATAAATATTTCCTCTCTTCTTTTCTCCAAAAATAAAAGCAAAAACTATTCCGCAAAACGCCCGCAAGGCTTGCCAAGCATACTGTAGCGTGATAGTTTCCGCGGCTTAAGATAAGAAACTGTAGCATGCTTTCCTCTCTACATTTTAACAAGCAAACTCGGATCAAGGTTCAAGTTTTTAAGAAGGAAGAAATTATCATGACACAAGCTGTGAAAAAGATTCATTTTTTGGGCATTTGCGGAACAGGAATGGGAGCACTTGCAGAAATTCTTCAAGAAAAAGGATATGGCATTTCTGGTAGCGACCAAAACGTTTATCCTCCCATGAGCACTCAACTTGCATCTCTGGGCATCACCGCTTCGCAGGGATATGACTCGCAACACATTCCGCAAGATGCAGAATTAGTTGTGGTGGGAAATGTGATTCGCAAAGACAATCCCGAATTACTCGCCGCACAACAACGAAACCTCCCGCTGCTTTCCATGGCAGATACGCTGTATCAGGAATGCTTATCAAACAAAACTTCCATCGTCATTTCGGGAACTCACGGAAAAACAACCACCACAAGCCTTTGCGCCTGGCTCTTAGAATGCGCGCAAACTGATCCTGGTTTTTTTATCGGAGGAGTTGCCAACAATTTTGGAAAAAACGCCAGACTTGGAACAGGCCCATACTTTGTAGTGGAAGGCGATGAATACGACAGCGCTTGTTTTCAGAAGGAAGCTAAATTTTTACACTATCATCCAAAAGTGCTCATTCTCACTTCAGTAGAATTTGATCATGCCGATATCTACAAAAATCTCGATCATGTTCTAAGCGCGTTTGAAAAATTAATTTCACAACTCCCCGCAGATGGCCTGTTGATCGCAAATGGTGACAACGAAAATGTGGTGAAACTTGCAGAAAAAGCGCCGTGCAAAGTTGTCTATTACAGTCTTCAGTCCAAAACTGCCGAGTACCGCGTTGAAAATATTGAAAACACAGAAGAGGCAAGCAAATTTGAACTTCACACTCCACGAGGAACGTTGAAACTCACACTTCCTCTTCACGGACAGCATAACATTGGAAACGCTAGCGCTGCCGTGGCCTTGCTTTTGGAACTTGGCATTGAGCCAAGCCGTTTTGCAAAACAGCTTGCCGAATTTAAGGGCGTGAGAAGACGGCATGAAATCGTGGGAACCTACAAAGATATTATTTTCATCGACGACTTCGCGCATCATCCCACCGAAGTGAAGGCAACCATTGCAGCTGTACGCGACCGCTATCCTGGCAGAAGACTTTGGGCTGTTTTTGAGCCGCGGTCAAACACCAGCAGACGAAACACGTTTCAGCAAGACTACATCAAAGCTTTCATGGGTGCCGATCGTGTGTTGTTGGCAAAAGTGTACAATGAAGAAAGCATTCCTGAAGAAGAAAAACTTGATGTGCAAAAAATTGCCGACATTCTTATTCGAAGAGGACCAGATGCTCACTACATTCCAGACGCACAGTACTTAAAAGAATTTGTGCTGCGAGGAATTTCAAGTGGAGATGTTGTACTCTTTATGTCCAACGGAGACTTTGGGGGAATCCAGCGAGAAATTTTTGATGCCTTGGGAAAACGCCGTATCATCACGGATCCCAGCAACATCAAAATGGGAAGAGTGCCCAAAGCAAAAGCATCTACATGAAACCAAAGTATAGAAGACGACTTTATACAGCGATCATAGTTCTTGTTGGAACTTTTTCGTTTATGTTTAGTTTTTTTTGGTTGGTTCAACAACCTTTCGTCGTCAACTATGTCCTTGAAAGCGCTACCACCAGAAGTGATTGGGACATCTCCCTTGAAAAACTAAGAATCAAACCCTTTAGCCCAGGCGTTGAACTTACCGGCTTGAAACTGCAAAAAAAAGAGGCCGACACCAGAATAAGTTTAAGCAAGGCAAATCTCTCTTTAAATGTTTTTGGTTTTCTCCAGGGAAAACTTTCTTTCGATGAGTTTGCTGTTCAAAACTTATTTTTGCATTTTCCTGAGAAGAAAAAAAAAGAAGAAACAAAACATAAAAAGCTCAACACGAAACAACTTCTCTTACTTCAAAGTTTGGCAATCGAAACGGCTCAGGTCTCTCTGGCGCAGATTGAATTTGGAAATCAAAAAAGCATCCTTATTGATGAAGCTGAGATTGTCTTCAATCGTGATTTTTTTGGGAAAAGCACTCTCCACCTAAAGAGCAATGGGCTTGTGTTTGAGAGCGATAGCAATCGCGTTTTTCACGCTGGCTCCATTAGCCTTTTGTCCAAAACAAAACTGGAATCATGGGAAGAAAATTTTCCATACCTCAATAATATTTCGGGAGAACTCAACCTCCAAGATGGTGATATTGAACACACTCCCATCGACAAGCTCAACGCAAAAGTTAGCCTCAACAATGCGCAACTTGAACTCAGCCCGCTTCTTGTCACCATCAACAAAAGAAATTTGTCAGGAAAACTGAACCTCGATTTGGAGAAAGAAAACTTCAAGCTTAACATCGATATCCCCGAGGCCATTTCACTTCCTCACTTGGGAAAAAAATCTGATGTCTTTAATTCAGGCGGAAATATTTCTGGTTCTGTGCAACTAGCCGGAAACGGTTTTCTCCCTTCTACCTCAAGCGGAAGTGGAAAAATTGAACTGCATCATCTTTTTCATACCAGCGCTGACATTGAAAACATTGTCTCTGCCGAAGTTCAGTGGATAAATGGAAATGTCGCGCTGGAAAATGCTCTTCTTACAAGCGGTGAAGCGAAGGCCCAGCTTTCGGGAAGCATCAATATAAAAAGAAAAAATATGGATCTTGCAGCAAGCAGCGAATCGTTCCCTCTGGAAAATGTTTTTCTCAACTTTGAACAAGAAGATCTCCAAAAAATTCATGGCCTCACCAGTTTTGATCTTCACTTTACGGGATGGGGAAAGAAATTTTTACTCGCCATTACGGCAACTACAAATAATGGCGGTTGGGATCAAATTGCGATTGAAAAAATTGAAAGTGATTTCAACCTCACCTATGAAAAACTGGAACTTGCAAGTGCGCTCATTCAAGAAAACAAAACAAATGGAACAGCAAATCTTGTAATCAACTATGGGAAAAAAAATAAACTTGAAAATCGATCTAAAGACATCCAGCTCAGCGCAGACATAGATAAACTCGATCTTACAGCTCCTCTCGAAAAAGCTTATGGCCTTACCGGAAAAGCAAATGCACACTTCACGCTTTCAGGTTCGGAAACCAATTTCACCGGAAAAATAAAAGCTGTTGTCAACTCTGGTTCCTATTTCAGCGTTCCCTTCAACCAGCTCACATCACAAGTAAATCTCAGCCGTCACAAAATTGTATTCGATCACAACCAAATTCTTCTCAGCAGAAGCGACACGGTTCATTCCCTCGCCCCTGTATATATTGATATTGGAGAACGTGAAATGAAGATTTATGGAAATCCCTACCCTGGGGTTTCTTTAGACATGAGAAGAAACAAGTCTCAGAAAAGTTGGAACTTTAACCATCAGTATAAATCGCCTCAAAAAAATGAGTTACTTTCTTTCGATGGCAGCATTTCAGAAGAGGGAAATTTAAACTTAGGCTTAAAAGGAAACGTAGATCTTTCGCTTATTACTTTTATCCCTTCACTTGTACGAGAAGCAAACGGACCTGCAAAAATTGATCTCACCTTCAGAGGAAACTCAATAGATCCGCTGATTACCGGATCGATACAACTTGAACACAATCTCATTTCACCACGAACAATTCCACTTCGAATGGAGGAAGTGAACGGATCACTTGTCTTCAATCAGAAAAAAA